>NZ_JASCPT010000029.1:0-48926 GCF_029959775.1 Pseudomonas sp. PS01270
TCGCTGCACCTCCTTCCGCTGTGTACGACTGCGTCGTACGGTCGCTGCGCTCCCACGCCCGGATCAATCCCTCCACTCAGCCTTCCGACGTCGCCTGTGAATCAAGATCAAAAGCGGTACTCGAGCTTGCGCTCATTGTTTTGAGTGGTGAGGGGCGGGTGGTGTCTGGCTGTTTTTGTGGTGAATTTTCCCCTCACCCCAGCCCTCTCCCCGAGGAGAGGGAGCTGATTTGTGTGCTTTTCAAATCCTGAGTTCAACTCGGACTTTCACATCGACGTAACTCGCCCAAACACCTCGCTCAGTCCCCTCTCCCTCCGGGAGAGGGCTAGGGTGAGGGGCTTTTGATCTTGAAAAAAAGGCCCGCATGGAATCACCAGTGCGGGCCTTTCGATTACCTGTCGATATCAGTGCTTGCTGTCCTGCGCAGACATGGCCAGCAGTTGTTTTTCCTGGTTCCAGTCGAACGGTTCGTCGTTCTGTTCGGCTTCGTAGCGGCGTTCTTCGAGGGCCTGGTAGAGGTCGATTTCTTCGTCGGAGAGGTAGTGGAGGCAGTCGCCGGCGAAGAACCACAGCAGGTCGCGCGGGATCAGGTGGGCGATTTGCGGGTAGCGGCTGATGACTTGGGTGAGGATGTCTTGGCCCAGGTATTGGCTTTCGATAGGGTCGATCGGCAGGGAGGCCAGCAGTTCGTCGAAGCGCTCGAGGAACAGGGCATGGCTTTCTTCGGGCACTTGTTCGGCCTCACCTACGGCGACCAGGATACTGCGCAGGTGGTCGAGCAACACGAGATGATCGGCAACGACGTTGGACACGAGATAAGTCCTCAAGAGCAAAACGGGCGCGGGAGTATAAAGCCCTCGCGCCGTTTTTTCACATAAACCGGGATCAGCGGACTTTGCCCTCTGCCTGGGTCAGTTCTTCTTTGGCGAAATCATCGACGTCGATCACCTTGCGGCGGGCCGCTTCGGCGTCGCGCAGGCTTTGCGCTTCGACGGCCTGCAGCACGCCGGCTTCCAGCGCGGCATCGATAGCGTGTTCGCCGGCTGCCGGTTTGACCTGGCCGCTCTTCAGTGCGGTGTGCAGTTTCTTGTGCAGCGGTTGCGCGGCATTGAGCAGGTCGCTGGCGTGTTGCAGCGCGCCCACGGCATCGTCCGCCGATTGCGGGCGGTAGCAGCCGGCGAGCAGTTCTTCCAGTGCCGGATCGCCCTTGGCGCGACCGATGACCGCAGCGACTTCGGCGCCGAGTTTGTCCGATGGGCCTTTGTGACGGCGACCGAACGGGAAGACGATGACCCGCAGCAGGCAGCCGAAGACTTTGTTCGGGAAGTTGCTCAGCAGTTCATCCAGCGCACGCTCCGACTGGCCGAGGCTTTCTTCCATGGCCCAGCGGAACAGCGGCTCCATGTACGCCGGCGAATCCAGGTCGTGATAGCGCTTGAGCGCGGCGGAGGCCAGATACAGGTTGCTCAGTACATCGCCGAGGCGCGCCGACAGGCGTTCGCGGCGTTTCAATTCGCCGCCCAGGAGCATCATGCTGAAGTCGGCGAGCATGGCGAATGCGGCGGCCTGACGGTTCAGCGCGCGGAAGTAGCCCTGACTGATCCTGTCGCCCGGCGCATGTTCGAAGTGACCAAGACCTAGGTTCAGCACCAGTGTGCTGGCGGCATTGCTGACGGCAAAACCGATGTGCTTGAGCAACAGGCCGTCGAATTCCTTGAGCGCCTGATCCTTGTCCTCGCGACCAGCCAGGGCCATTTCCTTGAGCACGAATGGATGGCAGCGGATCGCGCCCTGACCGAAGATCATCAGGTTGCGCGACAGGATGTTCGCGCCTTCGACGGTGATGAAGATCGGCGCGCCGTTCCAGCTGCGGCCCAGGTAGTTGTTCGGCCCCATGATGATCGCTTTACCACCATGCACATCCATGGCGTGGCTGATGCATTCGCGACCGCGTTCGGTGAGGTGATATTTGAGGATCGCCGACAGCACCGATGGTTTTTCACCCAGGTCCACCGCGTTGGCGGTGAGCATGCGGGCGGCGTCCATCATCCACGCGTTACCGCCGATGCGCGCCATGGCTTCCTGGATGCCTTCGAAAGCGGACAGCGGTACATTGAACTGCTCGCGAATCTGCGCGTACTGGCCTGTGACCAGACTGGTGAACTTGGCAGCGCCGGTGCCCACGGCTGGCAGCGAGATCGAACGCCCGACGGACAGGCAGTTCATCAGCATCATCCAGCCTTTGCCGAGCATTTCCTGACCACCGATGAGGTAGTCAAGCGGAATGAACACGTCCTTGCCGGAGTTCGGGCCGTTCATGAACGCGGCGCCCAGCGGCAGATGACGACGACCGATTTCCACACCTGCGGTATCGGTCGGGATCAGCGCCAGACTGATGCCGAGGTCTTCCTCTTCACCGAGCAGGTGATCCGGATCATAAGCCTTGAATGCCAGGCCAAGCAGAGTCGCGACCGGGCCGAGCGTGATGTAGCGCTTTTCCCAGTTCAGGCGCAGGCCGATAACTTCCTGTCCTTCCCACTGGCCTTTGCAGATGATCCCGGTGTCGGGCATCGCGCCGGCATCGGAACCGGCCAGCGGGCCGGTGAGGGCGAAGCACGGAATATCGTCGCCACGGGCCAGTCGCGGCAGGTAGTGATTACGTTGTTCGTCGGTGCCGTAATGCAGCAATAGTTCGGCAGGGCCGAGGGAGTTCGGGACCATCACGGTGGAGGCGAGGTCGCCACTGCGCGTCGCCAGTTTCATTGCCACTTGGGAGTGAGCGTAGGCCGAGAAGCCTTTGCCGCCGTATTCCTTGGGAATGATCAGGGCGAAAAAGCCATGTTCCTTGATGTGCGTCCAGGCCTCGGGCGGCAGGTCCATGGACTGGCCGATCTGCCAGTCGCTGACCATCGCGCAGAGTTCTTCGGTCGGGCCATCGATGAAAGCCTGTTCTTCTTCAGTCAGTTGCACCTTGGGATAGGACAGCAATTTGTCCCAGTCCGGACGGCCGCTGAACAGCTCGCCGTCCCACCACACGGTGCCGGCATCGATCGCGTCGCGTTCGGTCTGCGACATGGGCGGCAGGGTTTTCTGGAACCAGTTGAACAGCGGCGCGGTGAAATGCTTGCGGCGCAGGTCAGGCAGCAACAATGGCGCGGCGACCACCGCCAACAGGACCCAGAAGACAAACAGCAGCCAGCCCGGCGCGTGACTGAAAATCCCCATGGCGACCAGATAGGCCGCAACGATGCCCAACGCGGGCAGCGGGGCGATGCGTCGATGGGCGAGATACGCCACGCCGACGATCAAAACCAGTATCCACAACAACAGCATATTCAGTCCTCCGTGAACCAAAGCAAATCGACCCTCCAGAGCTTAGACGGCATCTGCAAACAAGGGTGGTCAGAGCATGGTGATTGAAATCGTGGGAAACCCCGGATGGTTTTCGTAGGTTCGGTGGGCAACACGTGTGGGAAATCGTTCGTTGCTGCGCAGCTTTGCTTTCAGGTTTGGCCGAAACGTCGTTATCTCTGTGCTCAGGCTGTCGCTAGACTCGTGACTCATCCAGGAGATTGCCGCCATGCACGAGTATCTGAGCCCCGGCCGCTTCATCGATAGTGACCACCCGGCGGTGGTGGAGTTCGCCGAGCAGCATCGCGGCGCCAGTAATGATCCGCGCGAGCAGGCGGTCAGTCTGTATTACGCCGTGCGCGAGGCGGTGCGCTACAACCCCTACACCTTCAGTCGTGATCCGCAAACTTTGTGTGGCAGTTATGCACTGGCGGCGGGGGAGAGTTATTGCGTGCCGAAAGCCACGCTGCTCGCCGGTTGTGCGCGGCATTGCGGGATTCCGGCGCGCATCGGTCTGGCCGATGTGCGCAATCATTTGTCGACGCCACGTCTGCTCGAGTTGCTGAAAAGCGATGTGTTTGCCATGCATGGCTACACCGAGCTGTTTCTCGACGGCCGCTGGGTCAAGGCGACGCCGGCGTTCAACCAGCAACTGTGCGAGCTGTTCAACGTCGCAGCGCTGGAATTCGACGGGGTCAACGATAGCGTTTTCCACCCGTTCAACCGTGACGGCGCGCAGTTGATGGAGTATCTGCTCGATCACGGCCAGTTCACCGACGTGCCGGAAACCTTCTTCTTCGAGCACCTGCAAAATTGCTATCCGCATCTGTTCAGTGAGCAACTGCCGGTGCTGCTGGGCGATATGCAGGCCGATTTGAGTCGCACCTGATCCGGCGTATGCTGGCCGTCCACTCACTTGCAAAGAGGCGGTCATGCTGAAGATCTGGGGACGGAAAAATTCATCGAACGTCAGAAAGCCCTTATGGGCTGCCGAAGAGCTGGGCCTGGCGTACGAGGCCATCGATGCCGGCGGCGCGTTCGGTGTGGTCGACACGCCCGAGTACCGCGCGATGAACCCGAATGGCCGGGTGCCGGTGATCGAGGATGACGGTTTCGTGCTGTGGGAATCCAACGCCATCGTGCGCTATCTGCTGGCCAAACACGCCCCGGACAGCGCCTGGTATCCGGCAGATGCGCAAGCCCGCGCCGCAGCGGACAAGTGGATGGACTGGACCACTTCCAGTTTCGCCGGGCCGTTTCGCACGGTGTTCTGGGGTGTGCTGCGTACGCCTGCCGAGAAGCAGGACTGGAAGGCGATCAACGCGGCGATCAAGGAATGCGATGAATTGCTGAACATGGCCGACCATGCCTTGATCAGCCAGCCTTATCTCTCCGGCAATGACATCGGCATGGGCGACATCCCGCTGGGCAGCTTCATTTATGCCTGGTTCGAAATGCCCATCGAGCGCGCGCCGCAACCGCATCTGCAAGCCTGGTATGAACGCTTGAAACAGCGTCCGGCCTATCAGAAAGCGGTCATGACCGCGTTGACTTGATAATTACTATCGACACACTTGACTGTACTTGTGCGGCGGCGGCAAGCACCATTGCGAACTTGCGCTGCGGTTGTTTCCCTCGCCGCCCGCCCTTATTTACTTCTTTCCTTCCTTCTTGGTGCGTAAATCCGATATGAGTTCCGCTCTGTCCATCCGGCAGCTAACCAAAACCTACG
Source organism: Pseudomonas sp. PS01270 (assembly GCF_029959775.1). NCBI lineage: Bacteria > Pseudomonadati > Pseudomonadota > Gammaproteobacteria > Pseudomonadales > Pseudomonadaceae > Pseudomonas > Pseudomonas sp. PS01270. The sequence continues at coordinate 5,084 of NZ_JASCPT010000029.1, forward strand.
GCAACGGGTTCCAGGCCTTGAGTGGTATCGATCTGGACGTCGCCGAAGGTGACTTTTTCGCCTTGCTCGGCCCCAACGGCGCCGGCAAATCCACCGCCATCGGCATCCTCTCGACCCTGGTCAACAAGACCAGCGGCACCGTGAATATTTTCGGCCATGACCTGGACAAGAACCCGGCGGCGCTCAAGCGCTCGATCGGCGTGGTGCCGCAGGAATTCAACTTCAACCAGTTCGAAAAGACCTTCGACATCGTCGTGACCCAGGCCGGTTACTACGGCATTCCGGCGAAAGTCGCCAAGGAACGCGCCGAGCAGTACCTGACCCAGCTCGGCCTGTGGGACAAGCGCGATGTGCCTTCGCGTTCGCTGTCCGGCGGCATGAAACGGCGTCTGATGATTGCCCGTGCGCTGGTGCATGAACCGCGCCTGCTGATCCTCGATGAGCCGACTGCGGGCGTCGATATCGAACTGCGCCGTTCGATGTGGACCTTCCTCACCGAGCTGAACCAGAAAGGCATCACCATCATTTTGACCACGCATTATCTGGAAGAGGCCGAGCAGCTGTGCCGCAATATCGGCATCATCGACCACGGCACCATCGTCGAAAACACCAGCATGAAACAGTTGCTGGGCCAGTTGCATGTGGAGACCTTTTTGCTTGACCTGAAGAACGACTTGAGCGCGGCGCCGCAATTGCTCGGCTACCCGGCCCGATTGCTCGACGGCCATACCCTGGAAGTGCAGGTCGACAAATCCATGGGCATCACGGCGTTGTTCACCCAGCTGGCGCAGCAGAACATCGAAGTGCTGAGCCTGCGTAACAAAACCAATCGCCTCGAGGAGTTGTTCGTGTCCCTGGTGGAGAAAAATCTGTCGAAGGTGGCGGTATGAGTTCCGAGTTCGGTCCCAACCTCGTTGCCCTGCAAACCATCGTCTACCGCGAGGTCAAACGCTTCATGCGGATCTGGCCGCAGACGTTGCTGCCGCCGGCGATCACCATGGTTCTGTACTTCGTGATTTTCGGCAACCTGATCGGCCGGCAGATCGGCGACATGGGTGGCTTCACCTACATGGAGTACATCGTGCCGGGTCTGATCATGATGTCGGTGATCACCAACTCCTACGGCAACGTGGTCTCGAGCTTCTTCGGCAGCAAGTTCCAGCGCTCGATCGAAGAGTTGATGGTCTCGCCGGTGTCACCGCACACGATCCTGATCGGCTTCACCATTGGTGGTGTATTGCGCGGTCTGGCAGTGGGTCTGATCGTGACGCTCCTGTCGCTGTTCTTCACAGATTTGCAGGTGCATCACCTCGGCGTGACCATTCTGGTAGTGGTGCTGACCGCGACGATCTTCTCGCTGCTGGGCTTCATCAACGCGGTGTTTGCGCGCAACTTCGATGATATTTCGATCATTCCGACCTTTGTGCTGACCCCGCTGACTTACCTGGGCGGCGTGTTCTACTCGATCACTTTGCTGCCACCGTTCTGGCAGACCGTGTCGCTGGCCAACCCGGTGCTGCACATGGTCAACGCCTTCCGCTACGGCATCCTTGGCGTCTCGGATATCCGTATCGGCATCGCCATCACCTTCATGCTGGTGGCGACCGTGGTGCTGTATCTCGGCTGTGCGCGGTTGCTGGTGAGCGGGCGCGGGATGCGTACCTGATCCCGACCGCAGCGCTTCCATCGCGAGCAGGCTCGCTCCCACATTGGAATGATGTTCTCCGTGGGAGCGAGCCTGCTCGCGAAGGGGTCAGCCCGGACACAACAAAAAATGGCCTCCCATCGCGGAGGCCGTTTTGCATTCATTTCTGCCGGCTTTTCTTGCGCCGCCGCCATTGCCGCGCCACCCACCAGCGCCAGTAAAGCATCACCAGAAAATAGGCGAGGACGCCCAGCACCAGGCCGACAACCACCGAGCCCAATAAAAACGGCTGCCACAATGTCGACAGCTCACCGCTGATCCATTCCCAGGTCAGCTCGTCCGGCAGATGCCGCGCCGGCACATCCATCAGGAACGCCCCGGCCTGGTAGGTGCAGAAAAATACCGCCGGCATGGTGATCGGATTGGTCAGCCAGACCAGGCTCACCGCGATCGGCATATTGCCGCGCACCATCACCGCCAATGCCGCCGCCACCAGCATCTGCGCGGGTATCGGCAGGAATGCCGCAAACAGGCCGACCGCCATCGCCCGGGCGACCGAGTGGCGGTTGAGATGCCAGAGGTTCGGGTCATGCAGCAACGTGCCGAGAAAGCGTAAGGATTTGTGTTCCCTGATGCTCGTCGGGTCGGGCATGTAACGTTTGAATAAGCGCCGGGGCATAAGGCTTCTCGGTCGGTTAAGGCGGCAAGTATGTCTGGATTCTACGAACCGCCCATTCAGACTTTGTGACAATTGTTGACGACGGTGGTGCCGCAGACCCGCTATGCCTAAGGAGGGGACTCTCAAGGACGGGCATATGCGCACAGGGATGATGGCGCTGGCAGTCGGTCTGCTGGCCCCGGTTTTTTTGCCGGCCTTGCCGCCGGTCGGTTGGTTGCTGGTGCTGCCAATGGTGGCGCTGATGTTGCTGCCGTTTCGCAGCTTTCCATTGGCGTTTTTGCTGTTTGGCTTTACTTGGGCCTGCGTTGGCGCGCAGTGGGCGCTAAATGACCGCTTGCCACCGAGCCTCGACGGCGAAACCCGTTGGCTCGAAGGGCGCGTGGTCGGTTTGCCGCAACACAGCGATGGCGTGGTGCGTTTCGAGCTGGCTGATGCGCGTTCACGCCACGAAAAGCTGCCGTCGCTGCTGCGCCTGGCCTGGTACGCCGGGCCGCCGGTCAATAGTGGTGAGCGATGGCGTCTGGCGGTGAAGTTGAAGCGCCCGGGTGGCCTGCTCAACCCGCACGCCTTCGACTACGAGGCCTGGCTGCTGGCGCAACGGATCGGCGCAACCGGCACGATCAAGGATGGCCAGCGCTTGGCTGAGGCCCGGCATGCATGGCGCGACGGCGTTCGCCAACGCCTGCTCGCGGTGGATGCGCAAGGACGCGAGGGCGCGCTGGCGGCGCTGGTGCTTGGCGACGGTTCGGGGCTGAGTCGCGAGGACTGGCAGATTCTGCAAGACACCGGCACCGTGCATTTGCTGGTGATCTCCGGCCAGCACATCGGTTTGCTGGCGGCGGTGATGTATCTGCTGGTCGCCGGGCTGGCGCGTTTCGGAATCTGGCCGGTGCGCTGGCCATGGTTGCCGTGGGCCTGTGGTCTGGCATTCGCGGCGGCGCTGGGTTACGGCTTGCTCGCCGGTTTCGACGTGCCAGTGCAGCGCGCCTGCGTGATGGTGGCGCTGGTATTGTTGTGGCGCCTGCGTTTTCGCCATCTCGGCGCGTGGTGGCCGTTATTGCTGGCGTTCAATGGCGTGCTGCTGCTTGATCCACTGGCCAGTTTGCGTCCCGGCTTCTGGCTGTCTTTCGCGGCGGTGGCAGTGTTGATCTTCACTTTCGGCGGGCGGCTGGGGGCCTGGCGGTGGTGGCAGACCTGGACCCGCGCGCAGTGGCTGATCGCGATCGGCTTGTGTCCGGTGTTGCTGGCGCTGAGCTTGCCCATCAGCGTCAGCGGGCCTGTAGCCAATCTGCTGGCCGTTCCGTGGGTCAGCCTCGTGGTGCTGCCGCCGGCATTGCTCGGCACGCTATTGCTGCCCGTGCCTTATGTTGGCGAAGGGCTGTTGTGGCTGGCCGGTGGTTTGATCGACTGGCTGTTTATCGGGCTGGCGCTGATTGCCGGGCAATGGCCGGCGTGGATACCGGCCGCCATTCCATTTTGGGCGTTGGTCCTGGGCAGCCTTGGCGCGATTTTATTGCTGTTGCCCCGAGGCGTGCCAATGCGTCCATTGGGCTGGCCGCTGCTGTTGCTCCTGGCATTGCCGCCTCAAGAGCGAATAGAAGAAGGGCGGGCCGATGTCTGGCAACTCGACGTCGGCCAAGGCCTGGCCATCCTCATTCGCACCCGCCATCACGCGCTTCTCTATGACGCCGGCCCGCGTTTCGGCGAGTTCGATCTCGGCGAGCGGGTGGTGCTGCCAGCGTTACGTAAACTCAATGTGCAAGCGCTCGATTTGATGCTGCTCAGCCATGCCGACGCCGATCACGCTGGCGGCGCCCGGGCGGTCATGCGTGGCTTCAACGTGCACCGAGTGGTCAGCGGCGATCCGCCAAACCTGCCGCCGGAGCTGAACGCCGAAGCCTGCGCAAGTGGCGAACAGTGGCAGTGGGATGGCGTGCAGTTCCGGCTTTGGCAATGGTCGTCGGCCGATGACAGCAACCAGCGTTCCTGTGTGTTGCAGATCGAGGCCAACGGCGAACGCCTGCTGCTCACCGGCGACATCGACACTCATGCCGAGCGCGTCCTGCTCGACAGCCCACTGGCCGTGCCGACTCAGTGGCTGCAATCGCCCCATCACGGCAGTCGCAGTTCATCATCGATGGCCCTGCTCAAAACCTTGCAGCCCGAAGCGGTGCTGATCTCCCGTGGCCACGGCAACTCCTTCGGTCATCCGCATCCAACCGTGCTGGCGCGCTACCGCAAGCAAGGTCTGCGCATCTACGACAGCGCCGAGCACGGTGCCATTCATCTGCAACTGGGCAGCTTCAAACCGCCGTGGACGATGCGTCAACAGCGGCGTTTCTGGCGCGATCCGCCGGTGGCTGGCCGTTGATCAGTGCCAGCATGGGTGCCACCTCACGGTCGTCGGGGCGGCGACTCTTAATCGCGGATCGGTATGGTAAAGTGGCGCACTTTTTCGAGGGGACTGTCACTGTGTGGGAATTGGTCAAATCCGGCGGCTGGATGATGTTGCCGATCATTCTGAGTTCCATCGCGGCCATGGCGATTGTTGCCGAGCGCCTGTGGACACTGCGCGCCAGTCGCGTCACCCCCGAGCATCTGCTGGGTCAGGTCTGGGTCTGGATCAAGGACAAGCAGCTCAACAAGGAAAAACTCAAGGAATTGCGCGCCAATTCGCCGCTGGGGGAAATTCTCGCCGCAGGCCTGGCCAATTCCAAGCATGGTCGCGAGATCATGAAAGAGTGCATCGAAGAGGCCGCCGCGCGGGTCATTCATGAACTCGAACGCTACATCAACGCACTCGGCACCATCGCCGCCATGGCGCCGCTGCTCGGCCTGCTCGGCACCGTGTTGGGCATGATCGACATTTTCAGTGCCTTCACCGGCTCCGGCATGACTACCAATGCTTCGGTACTGGCCGGCGGTATTTCCAAAGCGCTGATCACGACCGCAGCGGGCCTGATGGTCGGGATTCCAGCGGTGTTCTTCCACCGGTTTTTGCAGCGCCGCATCGACGAGCTGGTGGTGGGTATGGAGCAGGAAGCGATCAAACTGGTGGAAGTGGTGCAGGGCGACCGTGATGTCGATCTGGCCGAGGGCAAAGCGTGAAATTCCGTCGCAAGCCCCGGGAAACCGTAGACATCAACCTCGCGTCGCTGATTGACGTGGTGTTCATTCTGCTGCTGTTTTTCGTGGTCACTACCACCTTCACTCGGGAAACCCAGTTGCGCGTGGATCTGCCGGAAGCGGTCAGCGGTTCGCCTGCCGAAGACCAGCAGGTCAAACAGCTGGACGTCGCGATCAGTGCCGAAGGCGTGTTCTCGGTGAACAACAAGATTCTGCCGAAGAATGATCTGGCGACGCTGATGGAAGCCATGCAGAAAGAATCCAACGGCGACACCAACATGCCGCTGTCGATCAGTGCCGATGGCAAGGCCCAGCATCAATCGGTGATCACCGCCATGGACGCGGCCGGCAAGCTCGGTTTCAGCCATCTGCGCATGACCACGGTCGAGGCGGCGCCGAAATCCTGATGAGCCTGTCTGATCGCCTGCTCGCCGCGTGGTATCAGGGGCATCCGGCCCTGACGCTGCTGCGGCCGCTGGAAATGCTGTATCGCCGCGTGGTGATCAACAAGCGTCAGCGCTTTCTCGACGGTGACGGAGAGATCTACCAATCGCCCGTGCCGCTGATCGTGGTCGGCAATATCACCGTCGGTGGCACCGGCAAGACGCCGATGATTCTCTGGCTGATCGAACATTGCCGACGCCGTGGACTGCGCGTCGGCGTGGTCAGTCGCGGTTACGGCGCCAAACCGCCGCAACTGCCGTGGCGGGTTGAGGCCAAGCACAGCGCCGAGATTGCCGGTGACGAACCGTTGCTGATCGTCCAGCGCACCGGCGTGCCGCTGATGATCGATCCCGATCGCAGCGCCGCCGTCAAAGCCTTGATCGCCAGCGAACCGTTGGATCTGATTCTGTCTGACGACGGCATGCAGCATTATCGCCTCGCGCGGGATCTGGAACTGGTGCTGATCGACGCTGCACGTGGCCTGGGCAACCAGCGCTGTCTGCCGGCCGGGCCTTTGCGTGAGCCGGTCGAGCGCCTGCAAAGTGTCGATGGCGTGCTGTTCAACGGTGCCCTTGATGATCGCGACGATGGTTTCGCCTTCCGCCTGCAACCCACGGCCTTGGTCAATCTGCGCAGCGGCGAACGTCGGTCGCTGGATCATTTTCCGCCCGGGCAAGCGCTGCATGCGGTGGCCGGGATCGGCAACCCGCAACGTTTCTTCAATACCCTCGAAGCGCTAGACTGGCGGCCGATCGCCCATGCATTTGCCGACCACGCCGATTACAGCGTGCAGGCGTTGAATTTCACCCCGTCATTGCCGTTGGTGATGACCGAAAAGGACGCGGTGAAGTGCCGTGCCTTTGCTGCTGCCGACTGGTGGTATCTGGCGGTCGATGCCGTGCCGTCGCCGGCCTTCGTGGCCTGGTTCGACACTCAGCTGATGCGCCTGTTGCCGGATCGTCTGCTGCCTTAACTCTTTTATTTCTGGGAATGTTCATGGACACCAAACTGCTCGACATCCTCGCTTGCCCCGTGTGCAAAGGCCCGCTCAAGCTCAGCGCCGACAAGACCGAATTGATCAGCAAGGGCGCCGGCCTGGCCTATCCGATCCGCGACGGCATCCCGGTGATGCTGGAAAGCGAAGCGCGCACCCTGACCACCGACGAGCGTCTGGATAAATGACCACAGCCTTCACCGTTGTCATCCCGTCGCGGTTCGCCTCGACCCGTCTGCCGGGCAAGCCGTTGCTGGATATTGCCGGCAAACCGATGATCCAGCATGTCTGGGAACAGGCGAGCAAAAGCAGCGCGACCCGCGTCGTTGTTGCAACTGACGATGCACGCATCGTCGAGGCATGCAAAAGCTTTGGCGCCGAAGTGGTGCTGACCCGTGAAGATCACAACTCCGGCACTGATCGTCTGGCCGAGGTCGCAGCGAAACTCGGTCTTGCGCCTGATGCGATTGTGGTCAACGTCCAGGGCGATGAGCCGCTGATTCCGCCAAGCGTGATCGACCAGGTCGCCGCCAACCTTGCTGCCCACACCGAAGCGCGCATGGCCACGCTGGCCGAGCCGATCGAAGACGTGGAAACCCTGTTCAACCCCAACGTTGTGAAGGTTTCCAGCGATATCAACGGTCTGGCCCTGACGTTCAGTCGTGCAACCTTGCCGTGGGCTCGCGATGCATTTGCCAAGAGCCGCGAGCAGCTGCCTGAAGGCGTGCCCTATCGCCGCCACATCGGTATTTATGCCTATCGCGCCGGGTTCCTCCACGACTTCGTGAGCTGGGGGCCGTGCTGGCTGGAAAATACCGAATCTCTTGAGCAACTGCGTGCCTTGTGGCACGGCGTGCGTATCCATGTTGCCGACGCGCTGATCGCGCCGCCGACCGGTGTCGACACCGTTGAAGACCTTGAGCGGGTTCGTCGCCTGCTGGGGGCCTGATGCGCGTTCTGTTTGTGTGCCTGGGCAACATCTGCCGTTCGCCCACCGCCGAAGGCGTGTTGCGCCACAAGTTGCGTGAAGCCGGGCTGGCCGATGTGGTCGAAGTGGCCTCCGCCGGCACCGGTGACTGGCACGTCGGCAACCCGCCGGACAAGCGCAGCCAGGCCGCGGCGAAACTGCGCGGTTATGACCTGTCGACGCAACGCGCGCAGCAGGTCAGCCGGGCCGATTTCGCCAGCTACGACCTGATTCTCGCCATGGACAACAGCAACCTGCGCAACCTCAAGGCCCTGCAGCCGTCCACCGGCAGGGCCGAGCTGGATCTGTTTTTGCGTCGTTATTCCGGGCTGCTCGATGAAGTGCCGGATCCGTATTACGACGGCGATCAGGGTTTCGAGCAGGTGCTCGATCTGATCGAAGCGGCCTGCGACCAGTTGCTGATCGAAGTGAAGGGCCGTTTATGAGTTTGCAGGTGCAACCGCAAGTATCTTTGCAGGCCTTCAATACGTTCGGCGTCGATGTGCGCGCGCAGCTGTTTGCCGAAGCCCACAGTGATGACGATGTCCGCGAAGCGCTGGCCTATGCCGCGTCCCATGACGTGCCGTTGCTGGTGATCGGCGGTGGCAGCAACTTGCTGCTCACGGCGGATATTCCGGCGTTGGTATTGCGCATGGCTACGCGCGGCATCCGCGTGCTCAGCGACGATGGCAGTCGTGTGGTGGTCGAGGCGGAAGCGGGCGAACCGTGGCATCCGTTCGTGCAGCACACGCTGGCCCAGGGTTTTGCCGGGCTGGAAAACCTCAGCCTGATTCCCGGCACCGTCGGCGCCGCGCCGATGCAGAACATCGGCGCCTATGGTGTCGAGATCAAGGACGTGTTTGCCGGCCTGACCGCACTGGATCGCGAGAGCGGCGAGCTGCGGGATTTCAGCCTGGAGCAGTGCAATTTCGGCTACCGCGACAGCCTGTTCAAGCAGCAGCCGGGACGTTGGCTGATCCTGCGGGTGCGCTTCAAGCTTGATCGCGCCGCGCACCTGCATCTGGAATACGGCCCGGTCCGTCAGCGCCTGAGCGAGCAGGGCATCGAGCAGCCGACGCCCAGCGACGTCAGCCGCGCCATCTGCAGCATCCGCAGCGAAAAACTGCCGGACCCGGCGGTGCTCGGCAATGCCGGCAGCTTTTTCAAGAATCCGCTGGTGCCTGCCGCTGTGGTCACGCAGATCAAAGCGCAGCACCCGGATCTGGTGGCTTACCCGCAAGCGGATGGGCAGATGAAACTGGCCGCTGGCTGGCTGATCGAACGCGCTGGCTGGAAAGGCTTCCGCGATGGCGATGCCGGCGTGCACAAGTTGCAGGCGCTGGTGCTGGTCAACTACGGCACGGCCACCGGCCTGCAACTGCTCGACCTGGCGCAACGTATCCAGAAAGACATCGCCGAGCGCTTCCATGTCGAACTGGAAATGGAGCCCAATCGGTATTGAGGCTACGCTTGCCTGATGCCATCGAAAGCCCTGCACTGATGAAAAAAGTGCAGGGCTTTTTTGTTAATGCTGGGTTAACTTAGCGACCTAACGATACCTACCATTTGCTCCACCCAAAGGCCCGGTGCAGACGTTCCCGTCGGCGCAAGAGAGCCTGATTAGCCTGAGTCGATCTGCGCGAACCCACCGCTGATTTTCCGGCGGCAGATTGCTCGACCCCATAACCACTAAAAAATATGCGGGCGTGCCCATGATTACCCTGAAACTCAACGGTCAAGACCACTCCCTCGATGTCACCGAAGACATGCCGCTGTTGTGGGCGATTCGTGACGTCGCCGGTTACAACGGCACCAAATTCGGTTGCGGCATGGGCCTGTGCGGCGCCTGCACCATCCATATCGACGGTTTGCCAGCACGCAGTTGCATCACGCCGATCGGCTCGGTAATCGGCCAGAACGTCACCACCATCGATAATCTCCACGCCGACCCGGTAGGCAAGGTCGTGCAGCAAGCCTGGCTCGACAGCGCCGTGGCTCAATGCGGTTATTGCCAGGGCGGGCAGATCATGTCGGCCACCGCTCTGCTGAAAACCAACCCGAACCCGAGCGACGCGCAGATCGAAGAAGCCATGGTCGGCAACATCTGCCGCTGCGGTACTTACAACCGGATCAAAACCGCGATCCGCCAGGCCTCCACCCAACTGAAGGAGGTGAAGGCATGAGCCGCGTCCCGAATGATTTCGCCCTGAGCAACCTCAGCCGCCGTGGTTTTCTCAAAGGCGTCGGTGCCACCAGTGCGCTGGTCCTCGCCGCGAGCTGGGGCTGGCAGGATGCGCTGGCCGATGACGCGCCGAAGAAGTTCGGTGCCGACGGCATGCCCAATGGCTGGATAGACGATCCCAAGGTTTACGTGAGCATTGCTGCCGATGGCAGCGTCACCGTGGTGTGCAACCGTTCGGAAATGGGCCAGGGCGTGCGCACCAGCCTGAGCATGGTCGTTGCCGATGAACTTGAGGCCGATTGGGCTCAGGTCAAAGTGCAGCAGGCGCCGGGTGACGAAGTGCGCTTCGGCAACCAGGACACCGATGGTTCGCGCAGCATGCGTCACTGGTACGAGCCGATGCGTCGTTGCGGCGCCGCCGCGCGGACCATGCTCGAACAGGCGGCCGCTGCGCAGTGGAAAGTGCCGGTTGGCGAATGCCATGCGCAACTGCACAAGGTCATTCACAAACCGTCCGGCCGCGAACTGGGCTACGGCGAACTCGCCGCTGCCGCCAGTGCGCTGGCAGTACCGGCGCGTGACAGCCTGCGACTCAAGCAGCCTTCGGAATTTCGCTACATCGGTAAGGAAGGCACCAAGGCCATCGACGGTGCCGATATCGTCAATGGCCGCGCAGTGTACGGCGCCGACGTGCATTTCGACGGCATGCTCTACGCCACTATCGCTCGCCCGGCAGTGTACGGCGGCAAAGTCAAAAGCCTCGATGACAGCGCCGCGCTGAAAGTCCCCGGCGTGCTAAAAGTCATGCAAATCGAAGGTCGGCCGTTGCCGTCAGAGTTCCAGCCACTGGGCGGCGTCGCGGTTGTGGCCAGCAACACCTGGGCGGCGATCAAGGGTCGCGAGGCGCTGAAGATCGAGTGGGATGACGGCCCGAATGCCAGTTATGACTCGATTGCCTATCGCAAGGAACTCGAAGCCGCGTCGCTGAAGGCCGGCAAAGTGGTGCGCAATACCGGTGATATCGACAAGGCCTTGAGCGGCGCTGCCAGCACTCTCGAAGCCTCGTATTACCTGCCGCATCTGGCGCAGGCACCGATGGAACCGATGGTTGCCATCGCCCGTTACAAGGACGGCGTCTGCGAGGCCTGGGCGCCGAGTCAGGCACCGCAGGTCACCCGCGAGCGCATCGCCGAACGCCTGGGCGTGCCGTTCGAAAAGGTCACCTTCAATGTGACATTGCTGGGCGGTGGTTTCGGGCGCAAGTCGAAACCGGACTTCGTCGTTGAAGCCGCGATCCTCGCCAAGGAGTTTCCGGGCAAGGCTGTACGGGTGCAGTGGACCCGCGAAGACGACATCCACAATTCGTATTTCCACACCGTGTCGGCGGAATATCTCAAGGCCGGCATCGACAAGAACGGCATGCCGTCCGGGTGGCTGCATCGCACCGTGGCGCCGAGCATCACCGCGTTGTTTGCGCCGGACATGAACCATGAGGCGGCGTTCGAGCTGGGCATGGGCTTTACCAACATGGCCTATGCGATTCCCAGCGTCCGCCTGGAAAACCCCGAAGCCAAGGTACACACCCGCGTCGGCTGGTATCGCTCGGTGTCGAACATTCCCCACGGCTTTGCGATTCAGAGCTTCGTCGACGAACTGGCGCACAAGGCCGGGGAAGATCCGCTCAAGTACCAGATCAAATTGCTCGGCCCGGACCGGCAGATCGATCCGCGCACCTTGAGCGAAGAGTGGAACTACGGCGAATCGCCCGAGCGTTACCCGATCGACACAGGACGCATGCGCACGGTTCTGGAAACTGCCGCCAAGGCCGCTGGTTGGGGGCGCAAACTGCCCAAGGGTCGTGGTCTCGGTCTGGCGGTGCATTACAGCTTCGTCACCTATGTGGCGGCGGTGATTGAAGTCGAGGTCAAGGACGACGGTTCGCTGATCGTGCACAAGGCCGACATCGCCGTGGACTGCGGGCCGCAGATCAACCCTGAGCGCATCCGTTCGCAGTTCGAAGGTGCATGCGTCATGGGCCTGGGCAACGCCGTGCTCGGTGAGATCAGCTTCAAGGACGGTAAGGTCCAGCAGGACAACTTCCATATGTACGAGGTCGCGCGCATGTCGCTGGCGCCCAAGGAAGTCGCGGTGCATCTGGTCACGCCGCCGGGTGACGTGCCGTTGGGTGGCGTTGGTGAGCCGGGTGTGCCGCCGATTGCCCCGGCGCTGTGCAATGCGATCTTCGCCGCCACCGGCAAGCGCATCCGCAATCTGCCGGTGCGGTATCAGTTGCAGGGCTGGCAGAAGGCGCAAGCGTAATGGACAGCGTCGATCTCAACGTTCTGCGCAGCGTCCTCGAGTGGCGCCGCGCCGGACAGCGGGTGGTGCTGTTCAGCGTGGTGCAGACCTGGGGCACCGCGCCGCGCTCGCCCGGTGCCATGCTCGCCTTGCGCGAGGACGGCGTGGTGATCGGTTCGGTGTCAGGTGGCTGTGTCGAAGATGACCTGATCGCGCGGCTGCACGACGGCCGCATTGCCACCGATGGTCCGCCAGTGCAGATGATTACCTACGGCGTGACTCGCGAGGAGGCCGCGCGTTTCGGCCTGCCTTGCGGCGGTACTCTGCGCCTGACCGAAGAGCGCGTCGGTGACCCGGCGTGGGTCGCCGAGCTGCTGCAGCGTTGCGAAAACCATGAAATCGTTGCCCGAGAACTGAACATCGAAACCGGCGAGGTGCGGCTGGCTCCGGCGAGCAAGTCCGATTCGCTGGTGTTCGACGGCAAGACTCTGCGAGCGATTTACGGCCCGCGCTGGCGCTTGTTGCTGATCGGTGCCGGGCAGTTGTCGCGCTACGTCGCCGACATGGCGCGGCTGCTGGATTTCGAAGTGCTGATCTGCGATCCGCGCACCGAGTTCGTTCACGGCTGGGAAGAGCAGCATGGCCGTTTCGTCCCCGGCATGCCGGACGAGGCGGTGTTGAACATCCAGACCGACGAGCGCACGGCGATTGTCGCCTTGACTCACGATCCACGCCTGGACGACATGGCTTTGCTCACCGCGCTCGACTCGCCGGCGTTCTACGTCGGCGCGCTCGGTTCGCGGGTCAACAGCCAGAAGCGCCGGGAAAATCTGGCTCAGCTAGGCTTGTCGCAAGCGTCGATTGATCGCCTGCACGGACCGATCGGCTTGCACATCGGCAGTCATTCGCCGGCTGAAATCGCCTTGTCCTTGCTGGCGGAAATTGTTGCGATCAAGAACGGTGTGGAGCTGAAACAGAAAAAACCGCTGGAGGGTGCGTGAGCCAATCCATCGCAGTGATTGTGCTGGCGGCGGGCGAGGGCAAACGCTTTCGCCAGATCGCCGGCCCCGACAAAGACAAATTGCTCGCTGACTGCACCGGGCGCGACGGCGCCGTGCGCTCGGTGATCGAGCAGGTGCTGATGAATCTGCCGGCCAGTCTCGACAAGCGCGTGCTGGTCACCACCGAAGCGCGACCGCAGGCGATGCGCATGGCCCAGGCTTATGGCTGCGACGTGGTGTCGATCGAATCGACCGGCATGGGCGACAGCATTGCCGCAGGTGTTGCCGTTTGCCCGGAGGCGGATGGCTGGTTGATTGTGCTCGGCGATATGCCGTTTATCTTGCCTTCGAGTATCGAGCGAGTGGTTGCGGCGATGGCTGATGACGCGGTGAGCGTGCCGGTGCTGGATGGCGAATTTGGCCATCCAGTGGGGTTTGGTCGTTCGTTTGGCGCGCAGTTGCAGGCGCTGACCGGCGATCGTGGCGCACGGCCGTTGTTTTCGCAGGGTAGGGTGGTTGAGGTGGCGGTAGATGATCCGGGGGTGTTGTGGGATATCGATGTGCCTGAATCTCTGGTATTTCCTCGGCCCTGAGCCGTGTTGTATCCCTTGTGGGAGCGAGCCTGCTCGCGAATGCGCTGGTTCAGTTACATGAATATTGTCTGACCCACCGCCTTCGCGAGCAGGCTCGCTCCCACAAAGGTTGTGGATGATGCCGGTATTTCAGGCAATAAAAAGCCCCGCCAGGCTTTCACCGGGCGGGGCTTTTTATTGGCTTCAGGAATTACACGAGTGGTTTAGGCTCGTGCTCTTTTTCCTGGGCTTCTTCGCGCTGTTCAACCGCGTCCTGAACGGAGCGTGGTGCTTCAGCGATCACCGCTTCAACCGATGCTTCTTCCGCGACCGGGGCAGGGGCTGCCTCGATCACTTCAGCCGCAGCGGCTGGTTCGGCAGCCACTGGCGCTGCAGCGGCAGCCAGTTCGGCTTCCTTCTGCAGACGCTCGGCTTCACGCTTGCGACGACGCACTTCACGCGGGTCGTTTGGCGCGCGGCCGTTCGGCGTCAGGGCGCTGACCGGAGCCGGCGCTTCAACCACTGGCGCTGGCGCTTCGACTGCGGCTGGTGCTTCTTCAACCTGAGCTTCGGCAACCGGAGCTTCAACTACTGGTGTCGGCGCCGGCTCTGCTGCTGCAACTACTGGCTCGGAAACCATGGCTTGCGGCACTTCGGCTTCAGCGACTGGCGCTGGGGCTTCGGTGACGGCTGGCTCGGCAACCCAGTTGAACGCAGTCTGCTCTTCGCGAACTTCACGCACGGTTTTGGTCACGTTTTCGCTGACGGTTTCTACCGCTGGCTCAGTGACGGCCGCTGGTGCTTCGACGACAGCTTCTGGTTCGGCAGTTGCTTCAACCTGAGGCTGAGCTTCGCGGACCGGAGCGACTTCGATTTCCGGTGCAGCAGTCACTTCCACTGGAGTGGTGGCTTCGACAACCGGCGCTTCGACTGGAGCAGTTTCCAGTGTGGCGGCGGTGGCGCGTTCAGCCTGCTCGTGAGCTTCGGCTTCTGCCGGAGCGCTGATGGTGCTGCTGGCAACGGCGGCGGTGACGGCCAGGCCAGCGGCCAGATCGGCGGTGCTTGGCTCGCCAGCGTTTTCAGCGGACTCGGATTCTTCCGAACCTTCGATCACGTTGCCGTTGGCATCACGTTGACGCTCGCGACGGTTGCTGCGACGACGCTGGCCACGGGAGCGACGACGTGGACGATCGCCTTCGGCGTTGTCCTGACCGTCTTCCGGCAGTTGCTCTTCGTTGTTGCTGTTCACTTCTTCTTCAGCGACGGCAGCAGCGGCCTGCTCGGCACGCGGTTGACGCTCTTCACGCGGTGGACGCGGAGCGCGTTCTTCGCGTGGCTGACGCGCCGGACGCTCTTCAGCGGTCACGGCAGCAACGGCTGCGGCTGGCGCGGCGTCAAGTGGCTCGCGCAGTTCACGCACGCGTTCTTCACGCTCGCCACGCGGCTTGCGATCTTCACGCGGTGCACGCGGTGCACGTTCTTCACGCGGGGCACGTGGTGCGCGTTCTTCGCGGGCTACCGGCGCTTCGCTGCGGGTTTCACGCGGCTCGCGGGCTTCGCGTGGCTGGCGCTCTTCGCGCGGCTCGCGTGGTGCGCGCTCTTCACGTTGAGCACGTTCTTCGCGCGGCTTGCGTTCTTCATCGCGGCGACCGTTACGGTTGCGGCTCTGCTGACGACCGTTGCGGCGCTCTTCGTTGCGGGCAGGACGCTCGGTGGCAGCCGGTTTCGCAACGGCGACCGGTGCGGCTGGCTCTTCCTTGGTGGCGAACAGGCTGACCAGCGACTTCACCAGACCCTTGAACAGGCTTGGCTCAGGCGCGGCAGCGGGTGCCGGAGCAGGTGCGGCAGGGGCAACTTCAGTCGGCACCGGTGCGTTGGCACGGGCCGGCGCAGTTTTCACCGCAGCTTCCTGGCGAACCAGAGTGCGGGTCGCAGCGGCTGGCTGGACTTCTTCGACTTCGGCAGCGGCCGCAGCGATTTCGTAGCTGGACTGGTTGGTCGCGGCTTCCGGGCTGTCGTCACGCAGACGCTGAACTTCGAAGTGCGGCGTCTCGAGGTGATCGTTCGGCAGAATGACGATGCGGGCACGGGTGCGCAGTTCGATCTTGGTGATCGAGTTGCGTTTTTCGTTGAGCAGGAACGCGGCGACCGGGATCGGCACTTGCGCGCGAACTTCGGCGGTGCGGTCTTTCAGGGCTTCTTCTTCGATCAGGCGCAGAATGGCCAGCGACAGCGATTCAACGTCACGGATGATGCCGGTGCCGTTGCAACGCGGGCAGACGATGCCGCTGCTTTCGCCCAGCGATGGACGCAGGCGCTGACGGGACATTTCCAGCAGGCCGAAACGCGAGATGCGACCGATCTGCACGCGGGCGCGGTCAGCTTCCAGGCATTCGCGGACTTTCTCTTCCACGGCGCGCTGGTTCTTGGCCGGGGTCATGTCGATGAAGTCGATGACGATCAGGCCGCCGATGTCGCGCAGGCGCAACTGACGGGCGATTTCTTCGGCGGCTTCAAGGTTGGTCTGCAGGGCGGTTTCTTCGATGTCGCTGCCTTTGGTGGCGCGCGCCGAGTTGATGTCGATGGACACCAGGGCTTCGGTCGGATCGATGACGATGGAGCCGCCGGAAGGCAGTTCGACGACGCGCTGGAATGCGGTCTCGATCTGGCTTTCGATCTGGAAACGGTTGAACAGCGGCACGCTGTCTTCGTACAGCTTGATCTTGCTGGCGTACTGCGGCATCACCTGGCGGATGAAGGTAAGGGCTTCGTCCTGGGCTTCAACGCTGTCGATCAGCACTTCGCCGATGTCCTGGCGCAGGTAATCGCGGATGGCGCGGATAATCACGTTGCTTTCCTGGTAGATCAGGAATGGCGCGGAGCGATCCAGCGAGGCTTCTTTGATGGCGGTCCACAGTTGCAGCAGGTAGTCGAGGTCCCACTGCATTTCTTCGCTGCTGCGGCCCAGGCCGGCAGTGCGCACGATCAGACCCATGTCGGCCGGAGCAACCAGACCGTTCAGCGCTTCACGCAGTTCGTTGCGCTCTTCGCCTTCGATGCGACGGGAGATGCCGCCGGCACGCGGGTTGTTCGGCATCAGTACGAGGTAACGACCGGCCAGGCTGATGAAGGTGGTCAGGGCGGCGCCCTTGTTGCCACGTTCTTCTTTCTCGACCTGAACGATGACTTCCTGGCCTTCGCTCAGGACGTCCTTGATGTTGACGCGGCCTTCTGGGGCTTTCTTGAAGTATTCGCGGGAGATTTCTTTGAGGGGCAGGAAGCCGTGGCGCTCGGAGCCGAAATCGACAAAGGCAGCCTCAAGGCTTGGTTCGATGCGAGTGATACGGCCTTTATAGATGTTGGCCTTTTTCTGCTCGCGTGCACCGGATTCGATATCCAGGTCGTAGAGGCGCTGGCCATCTACCAGTGCAACACGCAACTCTTCGGGTTGAGTTGCGTTAATCAGCATTCTTTTCATGTAGTACCGTCGGTTTCCGGGCTGCCGGAAACGGCGTTCGGCACACACGACTTCTCACGGTCGGTGTCAGGTGCGTCGGGAGTGGTTGGCCATTCCCGTGTCCAGCGATGTGCGGCCAATTGGGCCGATACCGCGACGTACGCGTCCTGCTTGCTGTGGCTACTTAAGCACTCAGTCAGGAGGAGGAATCAACCAGCGGCTGTGGACGAGATGAAGCGTCTTGATCAAAGCTTGTTGCTACACAGTCCGGCGGTTGTGCATCTCCACCCTACACGTATCCCTGATAATTCGGGTGCTGCCGCGCGCAGAATCCGCAGCGGGTTGGCATTTACCGTGAGCTCCGAAAGGGGAGGTCACGCATCATGGCTAATTCAGGCGATGTTTCCGAAGCAATCGCTCGGGGTCATTCGCAGTCGACTGCACTTTGTGAACTGGCCTTGAATGTTGCCTGCCGGGCGAGTGAGAACTCTGCTCGGCGGTGTAATTCAGGCCTCATGTCACCTGCGCTCGTTACAACCGCAAACTCCACCGTTACGTAGCGAAAGCCCCGTAGGACGGCCTCGCGCCCTGGTGAATTGCGTTGGTCAGGGCCGGTCTTTGACCGTGGTTCCGCTGTCCAGGCCGCTTTTGGCGGCGTTCGCGACTATAGCAGCAATGATTAAGTGCTTCAATTCCATAAAAATTGTTATCATCCGCGGCATGACAACTACTGCCCCTTCGACTCCAGGCGTTCAACTGCTTGAAGTCTCGCCGGAGTATGCCGGCCAACGAATCGACAACTTTCTCCTCGCCCGGCTCAAAGGCGTGCCCAAGACCTTGATTTACCGCATTTTGCGCAAAGGCGAAGTGCGTGTGAACAAAGGTCGGATCAAGCCCGAATACAAGCTGCAGGCCGGCGATATCGTGCGCGTGCCGCCGGTTCGCGTGCCTGAGCGCGACGAACCGGTGCCGCTGGCCCAGGGGCTGTTGCAGCGCCTGGAAGCCTCGATCGTCTTCGAAGACAAGGCCCTGATCGTGATCAACAAGCCCGCCGGCATTGCGGTGCATGGCGGCAGCGGGCTGAATTTCGGCGTGATCGAAGCCTTTCGTCAGTTGCGTCCCGACGCCAAGGAGCTGGAGCTGGTTCACCGTCTCGACCGCGACACCTCCGGTCTGCTGATGATCGCCAAAAAACGCAGCATGTTGCGCCACCTGCACGAGCAGTTGCGCGGCGACGGCGTCGACAAGCGCTACATGGCGCTGGTCCGTGGCAATTGGGCAACCTCGATCAAGCAGGTTCGCGCACCGTTGCTCAAGAGCAATCTGCGCTCCGGCGAGCGCATGGTTGAGGTCAATGACGAGGGCAAAGAAGCCCTGACGCTGTTCAAGGTGCTGCGCCGTTTCGGCGATTTTGCCACCATGGTCGAGGCGAAACCGGTTACCGGTCGTACCCACCAGATTCGCGTGCACACCTTGCATGCTGGCCATTGCATTGCCGGTGACAGCAAGTATGGCGACGAGGATTTCACCAGGGAAATCCGCGATCTGGGTGGTAAGCGTCTGTTCCTGCACGCTTACATGCTGACCGTGCCGCTGCCCGACGGCGGCAAGCTGAATCTGCAAGCGCCCGTCGATGAAATGTGGGCCAAGACCGTGGAGCGATTGAGTGCGCCCATCTGATTACAAGCTGTTGATTTTCGACTGGGACGGCACCCTCGCCGATTCCATTCATCGGATCGTCGAGGCGATGCACTCGGCGTCCGGGCGTTCCGGTTTCGAGCTGCGCGATGACTTCGCCGTCAAAGGCATCATCGGTCTTGGCTTGCCGGAAGCGATTCGCACCCTGTATCCCGAAATCAGCGACGCAGAAATGCTCGCGTTTCGCGAGTACTACGCCGATCACTACATCGCTGCCGAAGCCGTGCCTTCGCCGCTGTTCGAGGGTGTGGTCGAGTCGATGGCATCGTTTCGCGAGCAGGGTTATCACCTGGCGGTAGCGACGGGCAAGAATCGTCGCGGACTGGATCGGGTGCTCAAGGCCAATGGCTGGGAAGATTATTTCGATATCACCCGCGCTGCCGATGAAACTGCCAGCAAGCCACACCCTCTGATGCTTGAGCAGATTGTCAGCCACTGCGGCGTACGCCCGGAGCAGGCGTTGATGGTCGGTGATTCGTCGTTCGATCTGCTGATGGCGCGCAACGCGGGGATGGATTCGGTGGCGGTCAGTTATGGCGCGCAATCGATCGAGTCCCTGCAGCAGTTCGAGCCACGCCTGTCGATCGACCGTTTTTCTGAATTGCACGCCTGGCTGGGTCAGCGGGCTTAATACGTTTTTGCTGGGGTAGATGGCATGACCGACGAATGGAAAGCACCGGCCAAGGCAAGTGCCGACGACGGTGACGCGAAAAGCTGGAAGCTGTTGGAAAAGACTTTGCTGGCCGGCGTGCAGGAACAACGCCGTTCGCGGCGCTGGGGGATTTTCTTCAAGCTGCTGACGTTTGTTTATCTGTTTGTTGCGCTGCTGCTGTTCACGCCGCTGATGGACATGGAAAAAAGCGCCACCCGCGGCCCGAACTACACGGCGTTGATCGAGATCGACGGCGTAATCGCCGACAAGGAGCCGGCCAGCGCCGATAATATCGTTGGCAGCCTGCGCGCGGCGTTCGAAGACAAGAAGGTCAAAGGCGTGGTCCTGCGCATCAACAGTCCGGGCGGCAGTCCGGTGCAGTCCGGTTATGTCTATGACGAGATCAAGCGTCTGCGTGGCCTGCATCCAGAGATCAAGCTCTACGCAGTGATTTCCGATCTTGGTGCTTCGGGCGCCTATTACATCGCCAGTGCGGCGGATCAGATCTACGCCGACAAGGCCAGTCTGGTCGGCTCGATCGGCGTGACGGCGGCGGGTTACGGTTTCGTCGGCACCATGGAGAAACTCGGCGTTGAGCGTCGCACCTACACCTCGGGCGAACACAAGGCATTTCTGGATCCGTTCCAGCCGCAAAAGCCTGAAGAAACCGCATTCTGGCAAAGCGTGCTCGACACCACGCACAAGCAGTTCATCAACAGCGTCAAGCAGGGGCGTGGTGATCGCCTGAAGGACAAAGAGCATCCGGAGCTGTTTTCCGGGCTGGTCTGGTCGGGTGAGCAGGCGCTGCCGCTGGGCCTGATCGATGGCTTGGGCAGTGCCAGTTCGGTGGCGCGTGATGTGATTGGCGAGAAGGAGCTGGTGGACTTCACCGTGCAGGAATCGCCGTTCGATCGCTTCTCGAAAAAGCTCGGCGCCAGCGTGGCCGAGCAGTTGGCGATGTGGATGGGTTTCCACGGGCCTTCGTTGCGTTAAGACGTTTGAAGGTCGAACGATCGCAGTCGGCGGCAACTCTTGCACGGATCGGTGTGGAGCTGCCGGAGGCTGCGATCTTTTGCTTTTAAGGGATTTGCACGCCTTCGACCAACAACATATCGATCAGGCGAATCAGCGGCAGGCCGATCAGGCTGGTGGCATCCGGGCCTTCGGTCGATTGAAACAGGCTCACGCCCAGTCCTTCGGCCTTGAAGCTGCCGGCGCAGTCGTACGGTTGCTCGATGCGCAGGTAGCGTTCGATGCGCGCCTGATCCAGCTGACGCATGTGCACGGTAAACGGCACGCAGTCGACTTGGCATTGCCCGGTCTGGCTGTTGAGCAGCGTCAGGCCAGTCAGGAAGGTTACGCTCGCACCGCTGGCCGCCATCAATTGCTCGCGAGCCTTCTCGAAGGTGTGCGGCTTGCCGATGATCTGTTCGCCGAGGACGGCGACCTGATCCGAGCCAATGATCAGATGAGCAGGGTGGCTGTCCGCCAGGGCGCGGGCTTTTTCCTCAGCGAGGCGTTTGACCAGATCGATCGCGGACTCTCCCGGGCGGTGGCTTTCGTCGATGTCCGGCGAGCTGCAGACGAACGGCAGGTGCAGGCGGGCGAGCAATTCACGGCGATAAGTCGAGCTTGAAGCGAGTAATAAAGGCAGCATGGACGTCTCCTGAGGCAGGTGCGGATTCTAGCGGAGGCGCGCAAGTGACGGACAGGGCACAATTTCCTTTGACATGGGTGGGTGCATCCCTATAATGCTGCGCCTATGTTGAATGACCCGATTCCACCTCACGTTGACCCGCGCAAATTGGCTGACCGTGGCACCACCCTTCAAGGTGAACTGCTGCTGGCCGATTTGAAGAGACTCTGCGACCCGCTTTCCGACGATGTCGGTACGGTGCAGGCCAAATTCGTTTTTGAACGAGATGAACGTAAGTCTGTGGTCATCCACAGCTTTATCGACACCGAAGTCAAAATGGTTTGCCAGCGTTGTCTTGAGCTGGTCACCCTGCCGATCCACAGCGAATGCAGTTACGCGGTGGTGAAGGAGGGTGCGAATACCCAGTCGTTGCCGAAAGGTTATGACGTGCTGGAACTGGGCGAAGATCCATTGGATCTGCAGTCACTGATCGAGGAGGAGCTTCTGCTCGCCTTGCCCATTGTGCCTGCTCATCATCCGGAAGAATGCCAGCAGCCGGCGGGAGCAGATGAGCCCGAACCGAGCGAGGACGAGGTAACGCGGTCCAACCCGTTCAGTGTATTGGCGCAGTTAAAGCGTGACCCAAACGTTTAGGAGTTAATCAATTATGGCTGTTCAGCAGAACAAAAAATCCCGCTCTGCCCGTGACATGCGCCGTTCGCACGACGCTCTCGAGGCTAGCACCCTGTCTGTAGAAAAAACCACTGGTGAAGTTCACCTGCGTCACCACGTATCGCCAGAAGGCGTTTACCGTGGCCGTAAAGTGATCGACAAGGGCGCTGACGAGTAATCACTTGTCTGCTCAAGTCATCGCGATTGACGCAATGGGCGGGGACTTCGGTCCCCGCAGCATTGTTCAGGCCAGTCTCGCTTGCCTGTCTGCTACACCCTCGCTGCACCTGACCCTCGTCGGTCAACCCTCCCTTCTTGAAGAACTGATCCACGGCCAGTCGGCTGCCGATCGCGCGCGCCTGACGATTGTTGCGGCCAGCGAAGTCATCACCATGGACGAGAAACCTGCCCAGGCCCTGCGTGGCAAGCCGGATTCGTCGATGCGCGTGGCTCTTGAACTGCTGCGCGATGGCAAGGTGCAGGCCTGTGTCAGTGCCGGCAATACCGGTGCGTTGATGGCCTTGTCGCGATTCGTGCTGAAGACATTGCCCGGCATTGATCGTCCGGCCATGGTCGCGGCGATTCCGACGCAGACCGGTTATTGCCAGCTGCTCGATCTGGGCGCCAACGTCGATTGCAGTGCCGAGCACTTGTTGCAGTTTGCGGTGATGGGCTCGGTCGCTGCACAGACTTTGGGCATTGCCCGTCCACGTGTTGCGTTGCTGAACATCGGCACCGAAGACATCAAGGGCAATCAGCAGGTCAAACTGGCCGCAACGCTGTTGCAGGCTGCGCGCGGGATCAACTACATCGGCTTCATTGAAGGTGACGGCTTGTACCGCGGTGAGGCCGACGTGGTGGTGTGTGACGGCTTCGTCGGCAATATCCTGCTCAAATCCAGCGAAGGCCTGGCGACGATGATTGCGATGCGCATCGAGGCCCTGTTCAAGAAAAACTTGGCCTCGCGCGCTGTCGGCGCTCTCGCGCTGCCGTTAATGAAGCGTCTGCAGGCTGATCTGGCCCCGGCGCGACATAATGGCGCAAGCTTTCTCGGTTTGCAGGGCATCGTCGTGAAAAGCCACGGATCGGCCGGGGTTCAAGGCTTTCAGAGTGCGATTCAACGGGCGCTGATCGAGATTCAGGAGAACCTGCCCGAGCGTCTCCACGGTCGTCTGGAGGAACTGTTGTCTTAGGCGTTTTCGTCGGACAATGCTTAAATGTGACCGCCCGGTTCAAAGGGCCATCCAAACTGTCAGTTTCTGGCGTCCCCAACGGGGCGTTATTTTCCGACGACAAGATCATTAGGGGCTTGTTACATGTCTGCTTCCCTCGCATTCGTCTTTCCAGGACAGGGTTCGCAGTCCCTCGGCATGCTGGCCGAGCTGGGCGCGCAACATCCGCTGATCCTCGAAACCTTTCAAGAAGCCTCTGCTGCGCTGGGCTACGACCTGTGGGCACTGACCCAACAGGGTCCGGAAGAGCTGCTCAATCAAACCGACAAAACCCAACCAGCCATTCTGACCGCTTCGATCGCCCTGTGGCGTCTGTGGCTGGCCGAAGGCGGCGCGCGTCCGGCGTTTGTCGCCGGCCACAGCCTGGGTGAATACAGCGCGCTGGTTGCCGCCGGCAGCCTGAGCCTGGCTGACGCGGTCAAGCTCGTCGAGCGCCGTGGCCAGTTGATGCAGGAAGCGGTGCCGGCCGGGCAGGGCGGCATGGCCGCGATCCTCGGTCTGGAAGATGCCGACGTGCTGGCTGCCTGCGCCGAAGCGGCGCAAGGCGAAGTCGTCAGCGCGGTGAATTTCAACTCGCCGGGCCAAGTGGTGATCGCCGGTGCCAAGGCCGCTGTCGAGCGCGCCATCGAAGGCTGCAAGGCCCGTGGTGCCAAACGCGCCATGCCGTTGCCGGTGAGCGTGCCGTCGCACTGCGAGCTGATGCGTCCGGCTGCCGAGCGCTTCGCTGAATCCATCGCCGCCATCGACTGGCAGGCGCCGCAGATCCCGGTGGTGCAGAACGTCAGCGCACAAGTGCCGGCCGATCTGGAAACCCTCAAGCGTGATCTGCTCGAACAGCTCTACAAGCCAGTGCGCTGGGTTGAATCGGTACAGACGTTGGCCGCCAAGGGCGCGACCAATCTGGTCGAGTGCGGCCCGGGCAAAGTCCTCGCTGGCCTGAACAAACGTTGCGCCGAAGGCGTTTCGACTTCCAATCTCAATACCCCAGACGCCTTCGCTGCCGCTCGCGCAGCGCAGGCCTGAATCAGGAGAAACTTGCATGAGTCTGCAAGGTAAAGTTGCACTGGTTACCGGTGCAAGCCGCGGTATCGGCCAGGCCATCGCGCTGGAACTGGGTCGTCAGGGCGCCATCGTTGTCGGCACCGCGACCTCCGCGTCGGGCGCCGAGCGCATTGCTGCGACCCTGAAGGAAAACGGTATCCAGGGCGCCGGTTTCGAACTCAATGTCACCAGCGACGAATCGGTCAGCGCCGTGCTGGCAGGCATTCAGGAGCAGTTCGGTGCGCCGGTGGCGATTCTGGTCAATAATGCCGGTATCACCCGCGATAACCTGATGATGCGCATGAAAGACGACGAGTGGTACGACGTGATCGATACCAACCTGAACAGTCTGTATCGCCTGTCCAAGGGCGTTTTGCGTGGCATGACCAAGGCGCGCTGGGGTCGAATTATCAGTATTGGCTCGGTGGTGGGTGCCATGGGCAACGCCGGCCAAGTAAACTATGCAGCCGCCAAGGCCGGTCTGGAAGGTTTCAGCCGGGCGATGGCGCGTGAAGTCGGTTCGCGTTCGATTACGGTCAACTCGGTAACCCCAGGGTTCATCGACACCGATATGACCCGCGAGCTGCCTGAAGCACAGCGTGAAGCCTTGCAGACGCAGATTCCGCTGGGTCGTCTGGGGCAAGCTCAAGAGATCGCGTCCGTGGTCGCTTTTCTTGCATCCGACGGTGCGGCATACGTTACCGGGGCTACAATCCCGGTGAACGGTGGGATGTACATGTAAGTAAAATGTGACGGATTGCTTCAAAAAAATGTCATACGAGCTGTCTAAAATCCGTTATAAAGCTGCAATCTATTTATAGGCAGAGGGCCGCAGGGTTTGAGGAGTGAAGCTTTCAGTTGAAAAACTGAAAAGGCTTTCTATACACTTACCCACTGGCCAGCTGCCTGAATTTGTCCATTAGGAGTGAAAACAAGGTATGAGCACCATCGAAGAGCGCGTCAAGAAAATCGTTGCCGAGCAACTGGGTGTTAAAGAAGAAGAAGTGGTCAACACCGCTTCCTTCGTAGAAGACCTGGGTGCCGACTCCCTTGACACCGTTGAGCTGGTGATGGCTCTGGAAGAGGAATTCGAGACCGAAATCCCTGACGAAGAAGCTGAAAAGATCACTACTGTACAAGCTGCAATCGACTACGTTACCAGCCACCAGGCGTAACAGTTTGTAATCGTTGCTTGCTGTCATGGAAAAACCGCACTGCCATCATGGCGTGCGGTTTTTTCTTTAGGCCTGATGCAAAGTCGTCATTTGAAAAAGGAGAGTGCTGTGTCGCGTAGACGCGTCGTAGTCACCGGTATGGGTATGTTGTCGCCACTGGGCACGGATGTGCCGAGCAGTTGGCAGGGCATTCTGGCTGGCCGCAGTGGCATTGGTCTGATCGAACACACCGACCTTTCTGCCTATTCGACCCGCTTCGGCGGTTCGGTCAAAGGCTTCAATGTCGAGGAATACCTGTCGGTCAAGGAAGCGCGCAAGCTCGACCTGTTCATTCAGTACGGCCTCGCCGCAGGCTTTCAAGCCGTGCGCAACGCCGGTCTGGAAGTCACCGATGCCAACCGTGAACGCATTGGCGTGGCCATGGGTTCGGGGATTGGCGGTCTGACCAACATCGAAGAGACCAGCCGCACCCTGCACGAGACCGGTCCGCGACGGATCTCGCCGTTCTTTGTGCCTGGCTCGATCATCAATATGATTTCCGGTTTCCTGTCCATCCACCTGGGTGCACAGGGGCCTAACTACGCCATCGCTACTGCATGTACCACCGGTACGCACTGCATCGGCATGGCGGCGCGCAACATCATGTACGACGAAGCCGACGTGATGATTGCCGGCGGTGCGGAAATGGCCGCGTGCGGTCTGGGCATGGGCGGCTTCGGCGCGTCCCGTGCGCTGTCGACCCGCAACGACGAGCCGACCCGTGCCAGTCGTCCTTGGGACAAGGGCCGTGACGGCTTCGTTCTGTCCGACGGTGCCGGTGCGCTGGTTCTCGAAGAGCTCGAACACGCCAAGGCTCGTGGCGCTACGATCTACGCCGAGCTGATCGGTTTCGGCACCAGTGGCGATGCGTTCCACATGACCTCGCCACCCGCCGATGGCGCCGGTGCCGCGCGCTGCATCACCAATGCCCTGCGCGACGCGAAGATCAATGTCGATCAAGTGCAGTACATCAACGCCCACGGCACCTCGACCCCGGCCGGCGACCTTGCCGAAGCCAATGCGATCAAGTCGGTGTTCGGCGATCACGCCTACAAGCTGGCCGTCAGCTCGACCAAGTCGATGACCGGCCACCTGTTGGGTGCGGCGGGCGCGGTCGAAGCGATTTTCAGCGTGCTGGCGATCAACAGCCAGGTGGCACCGCCGACCATCAACCTTGATGAACCGGACGAAGGCTGCGATCTCGATTTCGTTGCGCACACCGCGCGTAACATGGACATCGATGTCGTGCTGTCCAACTCCTTCGGTTTTGGCGGCACCAACGGCACGCTGGCGTTCCGTCGGTTCGCCGGCTGATGGACAGCTGGGTCGACGGTCAACCGGCTGACGCGCTGTCGCTGAAAGATCGCGGCCTGGCTTACGGCGATGGTCTGTTCGAGACCATTGCCGTGCGCAGTGGACAGCCGGTCCTGCTGGATCGACACCTGACGCGCCTGGCCGATGGCTGCGCGCGTCTGGCCATTGCGACCGACCTCGAGCTGGTTCGCCATGAGCTGCTCAGCTATGCCGCTGCGATGGGCGAGGGCGTGCTCAAGCTCATCCTCACGCGTGGCGACGGCTTGCGCGGTTATGCGCCCGATCCTGCGGCGCAGGGCCGACGCATACTGCAAGGCAATCCGCCGGCATCGTATCCCGCTGCCCATGCCGAGTACGGCATCCGCCTGTTTCCCTGCAGCACGCGTTTATCTACGCAGCCGTTGTTGGCCGGGCTCAAACATCTGAATCGACTGGAACAGGTACTCGCCCGCGCCGAATGGCAGGACAGCGAGCATGCCGAAGGCTTGATGCTTGATCAGGCCGGGCGCGTCGTTGAGGGCGTGTTCAGCAATATTTTCCTGGCGCGCGACGGTGGCTTGATCACGCCCGACTTGAAACGCTGCGGCGTCGCAGGTGTGATGCGCGCGGAAATTTTGTTTCAGGCCGAGTCACTGGCCATCCCCACGCAAATCGCCGATATCAGCCTCGAACAGCTGCAATGGGCTGATGAAGTGTTTGTCTGCAACAGCGTTTATGGCGTCTGGCCGGTACGCGCCTGTGCCGCACTGAGCTGGCCGGTTGGCCCGCTCACCCGTAAACTGCAAACCATTGCCCGCGCGCTACTGGATGCTTGATTCGTGAGACGTAAACTTTTGCTGCTGCTGGAAACCGGACTGGTTCTGGCAGGGCTGCTGTTGGGCGCCAGCGCCTGGAAAATTCATTCGGCGCTGGAACAGCCCCTGAACATCCCGCAGGAACAACTGCTGGATGTGCCGAAAGGCTCTACACCGACCCGTACCTTCCTTGAACTCGAAACCGATGGCGTCATCAAGGACGCGTTCTGGCTGCGCGTCTACTGGCGCTTCAATCTTGCTGGCACGCCGATTCACAGCGGCGAGTACCGCATGCAGCCGGGCATGACCGTCAACGGTCTGATCGATTCGTGGAAGCGCGGCGACGTGGTTCAGTACAGCCTGACCCTGGTCGAAGGCTGGACTTTCCATCAAGTGCGCGCCGCCCTGGCCAAGGACGACAAGCTCGAGCAGACCCTCACCGGCCTGAGCGACAGCGACGTCATGGCGAAGATTGGCCACAAAGGCTTGTTCCCTGAAGGCCGGTTTTTCCCGGATACCTATCGCTTCGTGCGCGGCATGTCCGATGCCGAGCTGTTGAAGAAAGCCTTTGATCGCCTCGATGAAGTGCTCGCCAAAGAGTGGGCGCAGCGTTCTGCTGATGTGCCTTACAGCGAACCTTATCAAGCGCTGATCATGGCCTCGCTGGTCGAGAAAGAGACCGGCGTTCCGCAGGAGCGCGGGCAGATTGCCGGTGTGTTCGTACGGCGCATGGCGTTGGGCATGCAGTTGCAGACCGATCCGACGGTGATTTATGGCCTCGGCGATCGCTACACCGGCAAGCTGACCCGCGCGCATCTGAAAGAACCGACACCCTATAACACTTACGTGATTCCCGGTTTGCCACCGACGCCGATTGCGATGGTCGGGCGCGAAGCGATTCATGCTGCGCTCAACCCGGTGGAAGGCAGCAGCCTGTATTTCGTCGCCCGTGGCGATGGCAGCCATGTGTTCTCCGATGATCTGGATGCGCACAACAACGCAGTGCGCGAATACCAGCTCAAGCGCCGTGCCGATTACCGTTCCAGCCCGGCACCAGTAACCGCGCCGGCCACCGATGAGGCGATTCCGGCGGCCTCGCCGAACACCGCGCCCGAGGCGCTGCCGCAAGTGCCGTCGCAAGAACCTGCGCCAGCCCCGGAACCGGACGCCGCTGCACCACAGAACGCGCAATGACTTTGATGAAGGACTGCCTGTGACTGGCTTGTTTATTACCCTGGAAGGCCCGGAAGGCGCGGGCAAGAGCACCAATCGCGAATACCTCGCCGAGCGCCTGCGCGCCGCCGGTATCGAAGTGCTGCTCACCCGTGAGCCTGGCGGTACGCCGCTGGCCGAGCGGATTCGTGACGTGTTGCTGACCCCGGCCGACGAAGTGATGCATCCGGACGCCGAGCTGTTGCTGGTGTTCGCCGCCCGCGCGCAGCATCTGGCCGAGGTGATTCGCCCGGCGCTCGCTCGTGGCGCTGTGGTGCTGTGTGATCGTTTCACCGACTCGACATACGCCTACCAGGGCGGCGGTCGTGGTTTGTCGCTGGAACGCATCGCCACCCTGGAAACTTTCGTGCAGGGCGACTTGCGGCCCGATCTGACACTTATTTTCGATCTGCCCGTAGAGATCGGTCTGGCCCGCGCCAGTGCCCGTGGTCGCCTGGACCGTTTCGAACTCGAAGGCCGGGCGTTTTTCGAGAACGTGCGCAATGCGTTTCTGAAGCGCGCCGAAGCCGATCCTTCGCGCTATGTGCGCATCGATGCCGGCCAGCCATTGGCCAAGGTCCAGCAATCGCTGGACACCTTGCTACCGAATTTGCTGGAGCTGGCCCGTGGCTGAGGCCTATCCATGGCAGGACAGCCTCTGGCAGCAACTGGCCGGACGCAGTCAGCATGCCCACGCGTACCTGCTGCACGGTCCGGCCGGTATTGGCAAACGTGCTCTGGCCGAACGCTTGATGGCCAGCCTGCTGTGTCAGCGTCCTACGCCTGAGGCGTGTGGCGAGTGCAAATCCTGCTTGCTGCTCAAGGCCGGCAGTCATCCGGACAATTACATCCTGGAGCCGGAAGAGGCGGACAAGGCGATCAAGGTCGATCAGGTTCGTGATCTGGTCAGTTTCGTCGTGCAGACTGCGCAGCTCGGCGGGCGCAAAGTGGTGTTGATCGAGCCGGTCGAGTCGATGAACATCAACGCTGCCAACGCCTTGCTCAAAAGCCTTGAAGAGCCGTCCGGCGATACTGTTCTGCTGTTGGTCAGTCACCAGCCGAGCCGTTTGTTGCCAACCATCAAGAGCCGTTGCGTGCAGCAGGCCTGCCCGCTGCCGGGCGAGGCGATGAGCCTGCAATGGCTGGCCCAGGCGCTGCCGGATTGCGCGGAAGACGAACGCGTCGAACTGCTGACGCTGGCCGCCGGGTCGCCGCTGATGGCGGTCAGCCTGCAATCGCAAGGTGTGCGTGAACAGCGCGCGCAAGTTGTCGAAGGCGTGAAGAAGTTGCTCAAGGGCCAGCAATCGCCGACGCAACTGGCGGAAGAGTGGAAAAGTATTCCGATGTTGCGTCTGTTCGACTGGTTCTGCGACTGGTCGAGCCTGATCCTGCGCTATCAACTGACACAGGACGAAGGCGGCCTCGGCCTGGCCGATATGCGCAAGGTCGTGCAGTACCTGGCGCAGAAAAGCGCGCAGGGCAAAGTGCTGGATATTCAGGACTGGATTCTCGCCCAACGGCAGAAAGTGTTGAGCAAGGCCAACCTCAATCCGGCGCTTTTGCTGGAAGCATTGTTGGTGCAATGGGTGGGATTGCCTGGTCAAAGATAAGAATGTGTACCTAGACTCTGAAGATCAGCAGTGGAGGTGAACATGATTGAACCTGTCAGCCCGGGGCCGCGTAACGGCATCTTGTCCCTGACCATCAAGGACAAGTCGGTGCTTTACGCCGCCTACATGCCGTTCATCAAGAATGGCGGACTGTTCATCCCGACCAACAAAAGCTACCGGTTGGGCGACGAGGTGTTCATGTTGTTGCACCTGATGGATGAAGCGGAAAAAATTCCCGTCGCCGGCAAAGTCGCCTGGATCACCCCCAAAGGCGCACAAGGCAATCGCGCCGCCGGTGTCGGCGTGCAGTTCAACGACGGCGACGACACCGCGCGCAGTCGCATCGAAACTCATCTGGCCGGAGCGCTGAAATCCGACCGTCCCACTCATACGATGTAAGTTGCAGTCCTTTTTATGCTCGTAGATTCCCATTGCCACCTTGATCGTCTCGACCTCTCCGCCCATGACGGCTCGCTGGATGCCGCACTCGCTGCGGCCCGCGAGCGTGGGGTCGGACACTTTCTGTGCATCGGCGTCAGTGCCGACAACGCCGCCGACGTCAAAGCCCTCGCCGAGCGGTATGCCGATGTCGATTGCTCGGTCGGTGTGCATCCGCTGGATGTGCAGCCGGGCGCGGCACCAGCGCTGGACTGGCTGCTGCACGAACTCGATCACCCGAAAGTGGTGGCGATCGGCGAAACCGGTCTCGACTATCACTACGAGCCGGAAGCTGCCGAGTTGCAGCAGGAATCGTTTCGCCTGCACCTGCAAGCGGCGCAGCAGACCGGCAAACCGGTGATCATCCACACCCGTGGCGCTCGTGCCGACACCCTGGAACTGCTGCGCGAAGCGGCGCTGCCCCAGGCGGGTGTGTTGCATTGCTTCACCGAAGACTGGGACATGGCCAAAGCGGCGCTGGACATGGGCTATTACATTTCCCTCTCGGGCATTGTCACGTTCCGCAATGCCGACGCCTTGCGTGACGTGGCGAGCAAAGTGCCGGCCGATCGCCTGCTGGTGGAAACCGACTCGCCGTACCTGGCGCCGATCCCGTATCGCGGCAAGCCGAACCTGCCGCAGTACGTGCGCGAAGTGGCGGAGTTTCTGGCGATGCTGCGTGGTGAGAACTACGAGCGCTTTGCCGAGCAGACCACAGAGAACTTCAAGCGTCTGTTCCCGCTGGCGAGTGTTAAATCTGCCGTATGACGGCTGGCCAAATCGCAGGCAAAAAAAACCCGGGTTCTGGGGGGTGAATCCGGGTTAAGACCATTAGGAGTAAAACAAAGGCACGCGGTCCGTTGGTACCTTTACCGGCGCGACACTTGGGGGAGATGTCGCCCGACAGTTCAAGTATTGATCAGTCTGGCGTGCAGTCCAGTGAGCCGGTCGGGGTTTTTAAACAAATTTGGAATACGTTTGCTTCAGTTGAGTTCTCATTGCACCCGAATCGTTCTCGAAATGAACAAGAAACACAGATTTGGTCGATGAACCGTGCTTTTTTGCGCAAGTTAGGCATAATACGCGGCTTCGAATTTTGACCCTTCAGACCTTTTTCTTATGCATAAAGAACCTCGTAAGGTCCGTGAATTTCGTCGCCGCGAGCAGGAAATTCTCGATACCGCGCTCAAGCTGTTCCTCGACCAGGGTGAAGACAGTGTCACCGTCGAGATGATTGCTGATGCCGTGGGTATCGGCAAAGGCACGATCTACAAGCACTTCAAATCCAAGGCGGAGATCTACTTGCGCCTGATGCTCGACTACGAGCGCGATCTGAACGAGCTGCTGCATTCGGCGGATGTCGACAAGGACAAGGAAGCGCTGTCGCGCGCCTACTTCGAATTCCGCATGCGCGACCCGCAGCGCTATCGCCTGTTCGACCGCCTCGAAGAGAAAGTGGTCAAGGGCAATCAGGTGCCGGAGATGGTCGAGGAACTGCACAAGATCCGTGCCTCGAACTTCGAACGCCTGACCTTGCTGATCAAGGGGCGCATCAGCGAAGGCAAGCTCGAAGACGTGCCGCCGTACTTCCATTACTGCGCATCCTGGGCGTTGGTGCACGGCGCGGTGGCGCTGTATCACTCGCCATTCTGGAGCAATGTGCTGGAAGATCAGGAAGGCTTCTTCCAGTTCCTGATGGACATCGGCGTGCGCATGGGCAACAAGCGCAAGCGCGACCCGGAAACGCCGAGCACCTAAGTCATTCAGCGGGCTGATTGCGCCGTGTTTTCACAACATGGCGCAATAGCGCAGGAATATACTCAGGCATAGGGCTTGCTAAAACCTGATTTCTCAGTCAAGTTTTGCTCGCTCGATTTTCTTTCGCCGGAGTGTTTCATGATCGTTGACCGTCAAGGCAGGCGTTTTCGCAATCTGCGCATCAGCCTGACCTCTGCCTGCAATTACGCCTGTACCTACTGCGTGCCCAACGGCAAGCGGTTGGTCGCTGCGCAGGATGAACTGTCGGCCGAAGCCATGGCGCGCGGCGTCGAATACCTGATCGAAGCGGCCGGCATCGAGCGCCTGCGCATCACTGGCGGCGAGCCACTGGTCAGCCCCAAGCTCGAATCGTTCATGACTGCCGTCGGCCAGATGGGCCTCGACGACATCAGCCTGACCACCAATGGTCAACTCCTCGCGAAAAAACTGCCGCTGCTGGTCGATGCCGGTCTGCGCCGGATCAACGTTTCCCTCGATACCCTTGATGCCGCTGCTTTTCGCAGCATCGCCCGTGGCGGCGACCTGGCCAGCGTGCTCGATGGCATGGATCAGGCTGCTGCCGCCGGGATGAAGATCAAGGTCAACATGGTGCCGTTGCGCGGGCAAAACCTCGATCAGGTCATGCCGTTGCTTGATTACTGTCTGGAGCGCGGCTTCGAACTGCGCTTCATCGAGCTGATGCGCATGGGCCATCTGGCCAAGGACTCGAATGCTTTTCTGCAGCAGTTCGTCAGCCTTGAGCAGTTGCTCGGCCTGATTGGCGAGCGCTATGAATACGCCCAGACCGACGCACCGGTGGACGCCACGGCCGTTCGCTATGCGATTCCCGGTCGCGGCAATTTCGGGGTGATCGCCAACGAAAGCGTGCCGTTCTGCCGCACGTGTTCGCGCTTGCGCCTGTCGTCGACCGGTTGGCTGCATGGCTGTTTGTCGTCGAGCAACCGCCACTATGTCGGCGATCTGCTCGACAAGCCGCGCCACCAGGCTTTGCCGGCACTGCAACGTTTGCTGGTCAAGGCGTTGGGTGACAAGCAGGAGGTGGCGTTCTCTGGCGGCGCTACTGTCATGAAGATTATTGGTGGCTGAAAAATCGCTTTCGCGAGCAGGCTCGCTCCCACAGGGAACGCCTTTCAAGGAAAATCCCGAGCTGGCGCAAAAGCTGCATCGAACGGCCATTCGCCGGTTTTCCGACACCGGCTTCTGGAGGATTAGGATGCGTAGCCTGGTTTTGCTGCTGGCCGTTTTGGCGCTTGGCGGCTGCATGAATGTCAGCGATATGGCCGAAGGCACTCGTTATCACATGAGCGATGCGGGGCTTCTGGACCACAGCGACAGCCGCCGGGTGAACAATCTCCGCATTCAGCCGGACTCGTTCATCTTCATCGCCCAGGGCGCGTTCGCGCCACCGGGTGGTTCCTATCCACGGCCGAACGTGGTCGCCGAAGAAGCCTTCAAGGGCTTTGTCGAATATTTCCCGATGGTCCGCCGCGCCCGTGCGCCGGAAGGCCTCGATCAAGCCATGGGCGAAGCCCGTGATGCCGGCGCGCATTATCTGCTGTACACACGTTTCGCCAAGGCTGACGACCGCATCGGCAACTCTGACGAGTGGCTGGACCAGGAAGCCGTGGATCGCCTCGGTATCGACGGCGGCGTGATTCAGATCATGTTGATCGAGACCAGCACCCAGTATTTGATTGATACTGCACGGATCAAGAGTCGTGGCGGTTTACTGACGTTCCATGACTCCAAACCCGAAGACCTCATCGGTCCGCCGCTGGCGCAATACGCACGCAGCCTGCTGGGGATCGGCGACCAGTAATCAAGGAGTACGCCATGAGTGACCCGCAAACAGCCAATGACCTGCTGGGGCAGATCCCCAAGACCAAAGGCCTGCCACCGGTGCATTTGTGGAACCCGGATTTCTGCGGCGACATCGACATGCGCATCGCCCGCGACGGCACCTGGTACTACCTGGGCACGCCGATCGGGCGCAAGCCGATGGTCAAACTGTTCTCCACCATCATCCGCCGCGACGGCGATGATTACTTCCTGATCACCCCGGTCGAGAAGGTCGGGATCAAGGTCGATGATGCGCCGTTCGTAGCGGTTGCCGTGGAAGTGCAAGGCGAGGGCGAGGCGCAGGTTTTGCGCTTTACCAGCAACGTCGAGGAAACCATCGAGGCGGGGGCCGAGCATCCGATCCGTGTCGAGATCAATCCTGAGACCCAGGAGCCTGCGCCTTATGTGCATGTGCGCAGCAACCTTGAAGCGCTGATTCACCGCAATGTGTTTTACCAGTTGGTGGAACTGGCGGTGAGCCGCGAGATCGATGGTCAGCGCTGGTTGGGCGTGTGGAGTGGCGGCGAGTTCTTTCGCATCGGTCTGGAACCCTGACACAACATCAAAATGTGGGAGCGAGCGTGCTCGCGAACGCGCTGTATCAGTCGCCAGCAATGTTGACTGACGCGACGCTTTCGCGAGCAGGCTCGCTCCCACAATGGTTTGCGCAAGCTGAAAAAATCCGATTGACTGTTATTCGTATGATGATTAGCGTAGGCACCCATCGCGATTCGCCTTGAGGTGTTCATGTCCAGCAGCTTTCATGCGTCGACCGTTGACTGGCTGGGCAGCTGGATTGCTGCCGGTCAGGTCAAGCCGGGGCAGACCATCAAGGTCGAGGCGGATCTGGGCGAACAGCTTGGCGTCAGCCGTACGGTGATTCGCGAAGCCATCAAAACCCTCGTCGCCAAAGGCATGCTCGAAGTCGGGCCGAAAGTCGGCACGCGGGTGTTGCCGGTCCGGCGCTGGAATCTGTTCGATCCGCAAGTGGTCGGTTGGCTATCGCGCAACGGCTTGCCGGAAAACTTCGTCGATGATCTGCTGGATTTGCGCCGCACCATAGAGCCGATGGCGGTGCGCTGGGCCTGTGAGCGCGCAACGCCGGAGCAGATCGAAGCGGTGCAACTGGCTTTCAATGCACTGGAGCGTGCGGTCGACAGTGGCATCGATTACAACCGTGCCGACCAGGCCTTCCACGAATGCATCCTGGCCGCCAGCCATAATCAGTTCATCGAACAAATGGTCCCGGCCCTCGGCGCGTTGCTGGCGGTGTCGTTCGAAGTCTCCGCCGCCGACCCCGATGAACTGCGCCGCACCTTGCCGATCCATAAAGACATGGCCGACGCCATCGCCGCGCGCGATTCGACCCGTGGCGTGTGGGCATGCATGACCTTGATCGACAACGCCGACCTGGCGATAAAACGCTTTTACCCGAAAGTCATGGCCAGTAGAAAAGCTAGCTGAAAATGTCGAGACATCCTGTGGGAGCGAGCTTGCTCGCGAATGCATCAGGTCAGATAAATCATCATTGACTGACACTCCGCCTTCGCGAGCAAGCTCGCTCCCACAGTAAAACAACAACTCAGAAGGACTTGATATGCCGTTCACCGCCCTGACCCAACACCGCGCGCAACTCGGCGAAGGCCCGTTCTGGGATGCGTCGACCCAGGCGTTGTACTGGGTCGATATCGCCGGTAAACAAGCGTTGCGCCTGATCGGTCAGAACGTGCAGATCTGGCAGATGCCCGAGCACATCTCCGCCTTCATTCCTTGCGCCAGCGGCGATGCGCTGGTCACGCTGAGCAGCGGTGTCTATCGGCTGGATCTCGATTCGCCCGGCCTCGAGCCACGCTTGACGTTGTTCTGCGTCGCCGACCCGCAACCAGGCAACCGGCCCAACGAAGCCCGTTGCGATGCCTTGGGCCGGTTGTGGTTAGGCACCATGCAGAACAACATCGGCGAGCACGGTGAGGATCTGCCGCTGGTGCGCCGTTCCGGAGGCCTGTTCCGCATTGATCCCGATCAGCGCGTGACACCGCTGCTGCTCGGTCTGGGCATCCCCAACACCCTGCTGTGGAGTGACGACGGCACCACGCTGCTGTTTGGTGAAAGTCTCGACAGCACGCTCAATCGATATTTCATCCGCACCGACGGCAGTCTCGATGCTCCGCAGGTGTTCCACTCGTCCGATCGACACGGTGGTCCCGATGGCTCGGCGATGGACGCCGAAGGCTATGTGTGGAATGCACGCTGGGACGGCAGTTGCCTGTTGCGCCTGACGCCGGACGGGCAGGTGGATCGAAAAATCGATCTGCCGGTCAGTCGCCCGACCAGTTGCGTGTTCGGTGGCGAAGACTTGAAAACCTTATTCATCACCAGCGCCAAGAGTCCACTGAATCATCCATTGGATGGCGCGGTGCTGAGCATGCGCGTCGACGTTGCAGGAAAACTCTGTACGCGTTTTGCTGGATAAATCCCAAAATATGGGATGCAAAATTATATATTGAGATTATTTGGCGGTCGGGTTTATAGTCGGCTCCAGCAGTAACACGCACTCACACTTAAAAAGAACAAAACAGGTGAAGTGATGCAGCGAATTCTTCTCGCCCGCGCAAGCGGGATCCGCCTTTTGTCACGGCTTAATGCCGTCGGCGACGCTTGCCTGTTTGTTTTCCCCAGCCGTCAGAACCGGACATCGACCGATGCCCGTTTTTTTTGCGCCTGCGTGCAGGAGGCCTGAGCCATGGCTGAAGCGCTGACATTGCCACCAGTGCCGGCGCCGCCGAAAGGCGAGCGCCTGAAAAACAAGGTCGTTGTGTTGACCGGGGCCGCTCAGGGCATCGGCGAAGCTATCGTTGCCGCGTTCGCCTCGCAGCAAGCCAGATTACTCATCAGCGATATCCAGGCCGACAAGGTCGAGCAGGTCGCCGCTCACTGGCGCGATCAGGGCCATGACGTGCAGGCGCTCAAGGTCGACGTATCGAATCAGCAGGATCTGCATGCCCTGGCCCGACGCGCCGTGGAATTGCATGGCCGCATCGATGTGTTGGTCAACTGTGCCGGGGTCAATGTGTTCCGCGATCCTTTGCAGATGACGGAAGAAGACTGGCGCCGCTGCTTCGCCATTGACCTGGACGGCGCCTGGTATGGCTGCAAAGCGGTGCTGCCGCAGATGATCGAGCAGGGCGTGGGCAGCATTATCAACATCGCCTCGACCCATTCCAGCCAGATCATTCCCGGTTGCTTCCCGTACCCGGTAGCCAAGCACGGCTTGCTCGGCCTGACCCGCGCTCTCGGCATCGAATACGCGGCCAAAGGCATTCGCGTCAACGCCATCGCGCCGGGCTACATCGAAACGCAGCTGAACGTCGATTACTGGAATGGCTTTGCCGATCCGCATGCCGAGCGTCAACGCGCCTTTGACCTGCACCCGCCCAAGCGCATCGGCCAGCCGATCGAAGTGGCAATGACGGCGGTATTTCTGGCCAGCGATGAGGCACCGTTTATCAACGCTTCGTGCATCACCATCGATGGTGGCCGCTCGGTGATGTACCACGACTGAACAAAACGGATTTCCAGCGCTGAACTACGCTTGAAATCCAATCATCATACGATATGACTATTTTCAAACAGCTTCACTGAGAACACGCTTCAACGCTTTTCAAACCTTGCTCAAAAAAAATAACAAGGAGTCATCTGATGAAACGTCGTTTCGGGATTCGTACCCTGTGCAGCACTGCCCTGGCGGTCACTGCGTTCAGCCTGAGCAGTGCGCTGCTCGCCGCCGACGCGGTGAAGATCGGTTTTCTGGTCAAGCAGGCCGAAGAACCGTGGTTCCAGACCGAATGGGCTTTTGCCGAAAAAGCCGCCAAGGACAAAGGCTTTGAACTGATCAAGATCGCGGTGCCGGATGGCGAGAAGACCCTCTCGGCGATCGACAGCCTGGCCGCCAACGGCGCCAAGGGTTTTGTGATCTGCCCGCCTGACGTGTCCCTCGGCCCGGCGATCATGGCCAAAGCCAAGATCAACGACCTGAAAGTAATTGCCGTCGACGACCGTTTTGTCGACGCCAACGGCAAATTCATGGAAGACGTGCCGTACCTGGGCATGGCCGCGTTTGAAGTCGGCCAGAAGCAGGGCGCCGCCATGGCTGCCGAAGCGAAGAAGCGTAACTGGGACTGGAAAGACACCTACGCGGTGGTCAACACCTACAACGAACTCGACACCGGCAAGAAGCGCACCGACGGTTCGGTCGATGCCCTGAAGAAGGCCGGCATGCCTGAGGACCACATCCTTTTCGCCGCGCTGAAAACCCTCGACGTACCGGGCAGCATGGACGCCACCAACTCGGCGCTGGTGAAACTGCCGAGCGCGGCGAAAAACCTGATCATCGGCGGCATGAACGACAACACCGTGCTCGGCGGCGTGCGCGCCACCGAAGCGGCCGGTTTTGCCGCGAGCAACGTGATCGGCATCGGCATCAACGGCACCGACGCCATCGGCGAGTTGAAAAAGCCTAACAGCGGCTTCTTCGGTTCGATGCTGCCAAGCCCGCACATCGAGGGCTACAAGACCGCCGAGATGATGTACGAGTGGATCACCGCCGGCAAAGAGCCACCGAAGTACACCGCCATGGATGACGTCACCCTGATCACCCGCGAAAACTTCAAGCAAGAGCTGGAAAAAATCGGCTTGTGGAACTGAGGCAGCGACGGCCCGGGCAGCCGGGCCGTTTTTCGGTGTGAAGAGGTGGCTTTATGCACGCGCAAGTACAGACACAAGAACAACACGGCGCCAGCGGCAGCCTGCGCTTCAACGGGATCGGCAAGACCTTTCCCGGCGTGAAAGCGCTCGACGGCATCAGCTTCGTCGCCCACCCCGGCCAGGTTCATGCCTTGATGGGCGAGAACGGCGCGGGCAAATCGACCCTGCTGAAAATCCTCGGTGGCGCCTACATTCCGAGCAGCGGCGAGCTGCAGATCGGCGAGCAGGCGATGGCGTTCAAGTCCACCGCTGACAGCATCGGCAGTGGCGTCGCGGTGATTCACCAGGAACTGCATCTGGTTCCGGAAATGACCGTGGCCGAAAACCTGTTTCTCGGGCATCTGCCGGCCAGTTTCGGCCTGATCAATCGCAGTGAGCTGCGCCAGAAAGCCTTGAATTGCCTGAAAGGCCTGGCCGACGAAATCGATCCGCAAACCAAGGTCGGACGCTTGTCGTTGGGCCAGCGGCAGTTGGTGGAAATCGCCAAAGCGCTGTCGCGCGGCGCCCACGTTATCGCTTTCGACGAACCGACCAGTAGTCTCTCGGCACGCGAGATCGACCGCTTGATGGCGATCATCGGTCGTCTGCGCGACGAAGGCAAAGTGGTGCTCTACGTGTCCCATCGCATGGAAGAAGTCTTCCGTATCTGCGACGCCGTCACCGTGTTCAAGGACGGCCGCTACGTGCGTACCTTCGACGACATGAGCCAGTTGACCCACGATCAACTGGTGACCTGCATGGTCGGCCGCGACATTCAGGACATCTACGATTACCGCCATCGCCCGCGTGGCGCCGTGGCGTTGAAAGTCGACGGCCTGCTCGGCCCGGGCCTGCGCGAGCCGATCAGTTTCGAAGCGCACAAAGGCGAAATCCTTGGCCTGTTCGGACTGGTCGGGGCAGGGCGCACCGAGCTGTTTCGCCTGCTCAGCGGACTGGAGCGCAACACCGCCGGCCGTCTCGAATTGCGCGGTCATGAGCTGAAACTGCGCTCGCCCCGTGACGCGATTGCCGCCGGCATTCTGCTCTGCCCGGAAGATCGCAAGAAAGAAGGCATCATCCCCCTGGCCAGCGTCGCCGAGAACATCAACATCAGTGCCCGCGGTGCGCATTCCGGGCTCGGCTGCCTGATTCGCGGCCTGTGGGAAAAGGGCAACGCCGACAAGCAGATCAAGGCCCTGAAAGTGAAAACCCCGCACGCCGGCCAGCAGATCAAGTTCCTTTCCGGCGGCAATCAGCAGAAGGCCATTCTCGGCCGCTGGTTGTCGATGCCGATGAAAGTCCTGCTGCTCGACGAACCGACCCGTGGCATCGACATCGGCGCCAAGGCCGAGATCTACCAGATCATTCATAACCTCGCCGCCGACGGCATTTCGGTGATCGTGGTGTCCAGCGATCTGATGGAAGTGATGGGCATTTCCGACCGCATCCTGGTGCTGTGCGAAGGCGCCCTGCGCGGCGAAGTCAGCCGCGACCAGGCCAATGAATCCAACCTGCTGCAACTGGCTTTGCCACGCCACCGCGCTGACGGCGTGGCGAACTGAGAGGTGACTATGATGACTACGCAAAACGAAACCCTGCCGACCGAGCGCAAACCGCTGGACCTGCGGCGCTTCCTCGATGACTGGGTCATGCTGCTGGCGGCGATCGGCATCTTCGTCGCCTGCACATTGCTGATCGACAACTTCCTCTCGCCGC
Organism: Pseudomonas sp. PS01270; assembly: GCF_029959775.1. Lineage (NCBI taxonomy): Bacteria > Pseudomonadati > Pseudomonadota > Gammaproteobacteria > Pseudomonadales > Pseudomonadaceae > Pseudomonas > Pseudomonas sp. PS01270. The sequence continues at coordinate 46,039 of NZ_JASCPT010000029.1, forward strand.
TGAACATGCGTGGCCTGGGCCTGGCGATTTCCACCACCGGCATCGCCGCGTGCACCATGCTTTATTGCCTGGCGTCCGGGCACTTCGACCTCTCGGTCGGCTCAGTGATCGCCTGTGCCGGCGTGGTCGCGGCGGTGGTGATGCGTGACACCAACAGCGTGTTTCTCGGGGTCAGCGCAGCACTGGTGATGGGCCTGATCGTTGGTCTGATCAACGGCATCGTGATTGCCAAGTTGCGCGTCAATGCCTTGATCACGACGCTGGCGACCATGCAGATCGTTCGCGGTCTGGCCTATATTTTTGCCAACGGCAAAGCGGTCGGTGTTTCGCAGGAATCGTTCTTCGTCTTCGGTAACGGCCAGCTGTTCGGTGTGCCGGTGCCGATCCTGATCACCATTGTCTGCTTCCTGTTCTTCGGCTGGCTGCTGAACTACACCACCTACGGGCGCAACACCATGGCTATCGGTGGCAACCAGGAAGCGGCGTTGCTGGCGGGCGTCAACGTTGACCGGACCAAGATCATCATCTTCGCCGTGCATGGTTTGATCGGTGCGCTGGCGGGTGTGATTCTGGCCTCGCGGATGACTTCCGGGCAGCCGATGATTGGTCAGGGTTTTGAACTGACGGTGATCTCTGCCTGCGTATTGGGCGGGGTTTCGCTGAGTGGCGGCATCGGCATGATTCGCCACGTGATTGCCGGGGTGTTGATTCTGGCGATCATCGAGAATGCGATGAACCTGAAGAACATCGACACGTTTTATCAGTATGTGATTCGGGGTTCGATTCTGTTGCTGGCCGTGGTCATTGACCGCTTGAAACAACGGTAACGTCAAAAGCTACCCCTCACCCCAGCCCTCTCCCGGAGGGAGAGGGGGCCGACCGAGGTGTCTTGCGTAATCCGTCGACCTGAAAGCTCTCGTCGATTATGGATTCGGCGAAGCACTTTCAGGTCGGCGTATCTCTTGAGCATCCCCCATTCAGTCCCCTCTCCCTCCGGGAGAGGGCTAGGGTGAGGGGTTCTTGATTTTGCTCTCTCCACCGGTCACCTCGCTCAAATTTTTGTTGCCCGCCACGCACCGTTTCGGTTATCAATTTGTACATGATTAGACAGGTACGATTCGACAAGAAGCAAAGGGTGGTCGACGAGCTCGTCCGACGCATCGAGAGCGGCCTCATGGAGGACGGTTTTCTGTTGCCCGGCGAACATCAGTTGGCTCAAGAATTCCAGGTCAGCCGTGGCACCTTGCGTGAGGCGCTGGCCGAACTGAAGCGGCGTAATTACATCGCCACGCAGAGCGGTGTCGGTTCCATCGTCACTTTCGACGGTGTCGCGCTGGATCAGCGCAGCGGCTGGGCGCAGGCATTGGCCGACAGCGGGGCGCTGATCAATACCGAAGTGTTGCGCCTCGAAGCCGTGACTCGCCCGGATCTGCTGGTGCATTTCGGCACCGATCAATTCATCACCCTCGACCGTCGCCGGCGCGCCACCGACGGTACGCTGGTGTCTCTCGAACGATCCTTGATGCCGGCCAACGGCGGCCTGGAAAGCCTGCCTCGCGTCGGTTTGATCGACAATTCCCTGACCATCACCCTGGCCGCCTACGGCTACATCGGCGAGCGCGGCGATCAGTGGATCGGCGCCGAGCCGCTGAATGCCGAAGACGCCGAGCTGCTCGGCCGTCCGGTCGGCACGGTGTTTCTCAAAGCCCTGCGCACCACCTACGACCGGCAGAACCGTTTCATGGAACAGGTGGAAAGCCTGCTCGACCCGGTGCACTTTCGTCTGCACCTGCAATTCGGAGAATCGAAATGACCGCGCTCAACCGTGCGCTTGGCGCTTTCTATGGTCTGGCCCTGGGTGACGCGCTGGGCATGCCGACGCAGTCGCTCGATCGTGAAACGATCAAGGCGCGCTTCGGCCAGATCACTGATCTGCAAGACGCCGGCCCACTGCAACCGATCGCCGCGAACATGCCCAAAGGCTCGATCACCGATGACACCGAGCAGGCGATCCTGGTCGGCGAGTTATTGGTCGAAGGTCACGGCCGCATCGAGCCGGCGGTCCTCGCCCAGCGCTTGATCGAGTGGGAAGCCGAGATGCAGGCCAAAGGCTCGCAGGACTTGCTCGGCCCCTCGACCAAACGCGCCATTGAGATGATCCTCGCCGGGCATTCCCCGGAAGAAGCCGGGCGCTACGGCACCACCAACGGCGCGGCGATGCGCATCACCCCGGTGGGCATTGCCGCGAACGTGGCCGATCCGCAGCGCTTCATTGCGGCGGTCGTGCAGGCTTGCCAGGTGACGCATAACACCACGCTGGGAATTTCCAGTGCGGCGGCGGTGGCGGCGGTGGTCTCCGCTGGCATCAATGACGTCGATCTCGGCGAGGCGCTGAACCTCGGCCAGCAGATCGCGCAGCAAGCCGAAGCGCACGGGCATTGGGTGGCTGGCGGGCGCATCGCCTCGCGTATCAGTTGGGCGCGCAGTATCAGCGTCGACAGCGACAAAGCATTGCTTGCCGATCTGCTCTACGACGTAATCGGCACATCGGTGGCTTCGCAGGAGTCGGTGGTGGTTTCATTCGCCCTGGCCCAGCAAGTGGCCATCGGCGAGATGACGGCATTCGAAGCGTTGTGCATGGCTGCCAGCCTGGGCGGCGACACGGATACCATCGCTGCGATTCTCGGCGCCATGCTCGGGGCTTGCCTGGGGCTTGAGTGCTGGCCGCAGCCGATGATCGAAACGGTGAAAGCTGTTAATCAGCTGGAGCTTGAGCCTTTGGTGCAGGGGCTGTTGGCCTTGCGCTGATTGGGCTGCCGCCTTCGCGAGCAAGCTCGCTCCCACATTGGATTTGTGACGTTCACATACCCTGTGGGAGCGAGCTTGCT
>NZ_JASCPT010000002.1:0-184836 GCF_029959775.1 Pseudomonas sp. PS01270
AGCCTGCTCGCGAAAGCGCTGGATCATACAAAGATGCTATTGGCTGACCTGGCGCATTCGCGAGCAGGCTCGCTCCCACATGTGATCCTTGGCAATGACCTGACAAGGTCGAAAATCACAGGCAAAAAAAAGGGGAGCACATGCTCCCCCGAGGTTTAAAGCGTTGGATCGCGACTGTTATCTCAGCCTTCGATCTCGATGAGGATTTCGCCCGGGTTGACCCGGTCGCCCTTGGCCACATGAATCGCGGCAACCTTGCCGGCAATGGCGGCCTGGACTTCGGTTTCCATCTTCATCGCTTCGGTGATCAGTACCGCCTGGCCAGCCTTGACGCTGTCGCCCTCCTTGACCAGCACATCGACGATGTTGCCGGGCATGGTGGTGCTGACATGGCCTGGTGCCGAGGCCTGTTTGCGTTTGCTGCTGCCGCCGCCAACGAATTCGTTGAGCGGCTCGAACACCACTTCTTCCGGCATGCCGTCGATGGACAGATAGAAGTGGCGCTTGCCTTCAGCCTTGACGCCGACACCGGTGATGTCGACGCGATAGGTTTCGCCGTGGACGTCGATGACGAACTCGGTCGGCACGCCTTCGCCGCCCGCCGAAGCAACGGCGCCCGCTTCCGGGATTGGCAACAGCACTTCCGGCGTGAGGGTGCCGGCGGCACGCTCTTCGAGGAACTTGCGGCCGATGTCCGGGAACATGGCGAAGGTCAGTACGTCTTCTTCGGATTTGGCCAGTGCGCCGATATCGGCACGCAACTTGGTCATTTCCGGCTTGAGCAGGTCGGCCGGGCGCACGTCGATGACGTCTTCGCTGCCGATCGCCTGACGGCGCAGCTTCTCGTTAACCACGCCCGGCGCCTTGCCGTAACCGCCCTGCAGGTACAGCTTCACTTCGTTGGTGATGGTCTTGTAGCGCTCGCCGGCCAGTACGTTGAAAAATGCCTGGGTGCCGACGATCTGCGAGGTTGGAGTCACCAGCGGCGGGAAGCCAAGGTCTTCACGCACGCGCGGGATTTCTGCGAGCACTTCGCTCATGCGGTTCAGAGCGCCCTGCTCTTTCAACTGGTTGGCGAGGTTGGAAATCATCCCGCCCGGCACCTGGTTGACCTGCACACGGGTGTCGACGGCGGTGAATTCGCTTTCGAACTGGTGGTACTTCTTGCGCACGGCATAGAAGTACAGGCCGATTTCCTGGAGCAGTTCCAGATTCAGGCCGGTGTCGTACTCGGTGCCCTTGAGCGCGGCAACCATCGACTCGGTGCCCGGATGGCTGGTGCCCGAGGCGAAGCTGGAGATTGCGGTGTCGATGTGATCGGCGCCGTTTTCGATCGCCTTGAGCTGGCACATGGCGGCCAGGCCAGCGGTGTCGTGGGAGTGGATGAACACCGGCAACGACTGCTCGGCTTTCAACGCGCGCACCAGTTCACCGGTGGCATACGGGGTCAGCAGACCGGCCATGTCCTTGATCGCTACCGAGTCGCAGCCCATGGACTCCATTTGCTTGGCCTGGGTGACGAAGGCCTCGATGGTGTGCACCGGACTGGTGGTATAGGCGATGGTGCCCTGTGCGTGTTTGCCGGCAGCCTTCACCGCTTCAATGGCCACGCGCAGGTTGCGCACATCGTTCATCGCATCGAAAATGCGGAACACATCGATGCCGTTCACCGCTGCCTTGGCGACGAAAGCTTTGACCACGTCGTCGCTGTAATGGCGATAGCCGAGCAGATTCTGCCCGCGCAGGAGCATTTGCAGACGGGTGTTGGGCAACGCCGCACGCAGTTGGCGCAGGCGCTCCCACGGGTCTTCCTTGAGAAAGCGCACACAGGCGTCGAACGTCGCGCCGCCCCAGCATTCCAGCGACCAGTAGCCGACCTTGTCGAGCTTGTCGCAGATCGGCAGCATGTCTTCGGTGCGCATGCGGGTGGCGAGCAGCGATTGGTGAGCGTCGCGCAGGATGGTGTCTGTTACGAAGATTTTCTTGCTCATTCTTGTATTCCTCACAGGCCTGCGTGGGCGGCGATGGCGGCGGCGATGGCCAGGGCCAGCTCTTCGGGTTTGCGCTTGATCGAGTAGTTGGTCAGTTCCGGGTGGCTTTCAACGAAGCTGGTGTTGAACTGGCCGCTACGGAATTCCGGGTTGCGCAGGATTTCCTGGTAGTAGGCGGCGGTGGTCTTCACGCCTTGCAGACGCATGTCGTCCAGCGCCCGCAGACCACGGTCCATCGCCTCTTCCCAGGTCAGCGCCCAGACCACCAGCTTCAGGCACATCGAGTCGTAGAACGGCGGAATGGTGTAGCCGGTGTAGATTGCCGTGTCGGTGCGCACGCCCGGGCCGCCGGGGGCGTAGTAACGGGTAATTTTGCCGAAGCTCGGCAGGAAGTTGTTCTTCGGGTCTTCGGCGTTGATACGGAACTGCAACGCAAAGCCTCGGTGCTGAATGTCTTCCTGCTTCACCGACAGCGGCAGGCCGGAGGCGATGCGAATCTGTTCGCGGACGATGTCGATGCCGGTGATTTCTTCGGTGATGGTGTGTTCCACTTGCACCCGCGTGTTCATTTCCATGAAGTACACCTCGCCCTCGGCGAGCAGGAACTCCACGGTGCCGGCATTCTCGTAACCCACTGCCTTGGCCGCACGGACCGACAGGTCGCCGATGTAGGCGCGCTGTTCCGGGGTCAGTTGCGGGCTCGGCGCGATCTCGATCAGCTTCTGATTGCGGCGCTGGATCGAGCAGTCACGCTCGAACAGATGCACGACGTTGCCGAAGCTGTCGCCAAGGATCTGCGCCTCGATGTGCTTGGGATTGACGATGCATTTTTCCAGGAACACTTCCGCCGAACCGAACGCCTTGGTGGCTTCGGAGATGACCCGGGGGAAGTTCTGTTCGAGTTCTTCGCGGCTGTTGCAGCGACGGATACCGCGACCGCCACCACCGGAGGTGGCCTTGAGCATTACCGGGTAACCGATGCGGTCGCCTTCGACCAAGGCTTCTTCGATGCCGGAGACGTTGCCCTCGGTACCAGGCGTCACCGGTACGCCGGCCTTGATCATGCTGCGGCGCGCTTCGGTCTTGTCGCCCATGCGCCGGATGACTTCCGCCGACGGGCCGATGAATTTGATGCCGCGCTCAGCGCAGATTTCCGCCAGCTCGGCGTTTTCCGAAAGGAAGCCGTAGCCGGGGTGCAGCGCATCGCAGCCGGTTTCCACCGCCAGGTTCACCAGCTTGCGCGGGTTCAGATAGCCGGCCAGTGGCTCGGCACCCACGCTGTGGGCCTCGTCCGCACGCTTCACATGCAAGGCATGGCGATCGGCATCGGAGAAAATTGCAACCGAGCGAATGCCCATTTCGGCGCAGGCTCGTACGATGCGTACGGCAATCTCACCACGGTTGGCGATCAGGATCTTTTTTATCACTTGGAAATTCCCTTGAGCCGGTGGCACCACGACCTGCTGGAGCCAGGTCGACGCGTGACCAAATGTTTCAATTCAGTCGCAGGTCCACACTAGCGCTGCTGAGGGATTAACAAAAATGAATAAAAATTGGGTCAGGCATAAGTAAACACTTATAGTCGCAACATCCGTGTGCCGTGAGAGCCTGAATAAAATGCGTAAGTCATTGATGCGTATGACATTGCGTCAGTTGCAGATCTTCAATGAGGTGTGTGATTTACGTTCCTACAGCCGCGCTGCTGAGGAAATGTCCCTCACACAACCGGCCGTGAGCCTACAGATTCGTCAGCTTGAAGAGCTGATCGGTCAGCCGCTGTTCGACTATGTCGGCAAAAAACTCTACATGACCGAGGCGGCGGAAGCGCTCCAACGTGCCAGTCGCGACATTTTCGGGCGGCTGGAAAACCTCGATATGCAACTGTCGGACATGCAGGGTTCGCTGCAGGGTCAGCTGAAACTGGCAGTGGAATCGAGCGCCAAATATTTCGTGCCGCATTTGTTCGCCGCGTTCAAGCGCCAGCATCCGGAAGTCAATTTGCAGCTGACTGTGGTCAACCGTGGCCAGGTCATTCGCCGCCTCTCGGACAATCGCGATGATCTGGTGATCATGTCGATGGTGCCGCAGGACATGGGCCTGGAATTTCTGCCGTTTCTCAACAATCCGATTGTCGCCGTCGCGCGCCCGGATCATCCGCTGGCGCACATGGGCCCGTTGCGCTTGCAGGATCTGGAGCCGTATACGCTGCTGATCCGCGAGCCGGGCTCGGGCACACGTCTGGCCTGCGAAGAATATTTCAAGGAAAAGCGCGTGCACTTCACCCAGACCCAGGAGGTAGCCTCGGCCGAAGCCCAGCGCGAATGCGTGGTGGCGGGTCTGGGCCTGGCGCTGCTGACGCGCCACGCCCTGAACCTGGAGCTGGCGACCGGCGGCCTGGTCGAGCTGCCGGTCGAAGAGTTGCCGCTGCTGCGCAGCTGGTGTCTGGTGCAGGCCAAAGCCAAGCGGCTGTCACCGGTGGCGCACGCCTTCCTGGCGTTTATCCGCAGCGAGCGGGCGCAGATTATTGCGTTGGTTGAGCGCTTCGACGGGAAGCTGCGGGGGTCGCCTGCCAGTGCGTGATTTCGGGAAAATCGCCGATCTCGGCCTGAAGCTGGCGAAGTTCGAAGCGATCCTCGATTGCGCGGCGGAATTCCATGCGGCGCTGATCTTCCTGCTGACGACGGGTTTTCGCGGCGCTGTTGCGTTCTTCGTAGGGCTGAGCCATTTCGATTCTCCCAAGGCGAGTACGGGAGTTTCACGATAGGCATGGGGGATGACGATTTGGCTGCGCGGGGATGACAATGTGATGAAATGTGCGCAGGAATGTGGTTTTTTGGAGGGCGCTTTCGCGAGCAGGCTCGCTCCCACATCTTATCCCGTTATGACCCAGAATTTATGTTCTCAGGAGATCCCCTGTGGGAGCGAGCCTGCTCGCGAACAAGGTCGGAACGACCTTGCTCAGTCATCCAGGGCTTTCACGGCTTTTGGAGACAAACGCAAACTGCGCAGACTGCGCTTGACGCTCTTGAGGTGATTGACCAGGCTCGGCCCGCGCGCCATGGCCACGCCCATCGCCAGCACGTCGATCACCACCAGGTGGGCGATTCGCGAGGTCAGCGGCGTATAGATCTCGGTGTCTTCGTGCACATCGATCGCCAGATTGACGGTCGACAGTTCGGCCAACGGCGTCTGGCTCGGACACAGGGTGATCAACGACGCCCCGCTTTCGCGAACGAGGTTAGCGGTGATCAGCAAATCCTTGGAGCGCCCCGACTGGGAAATACAGATCGCCACATCAGTCGGTTTCAAAGTAACGGCTGACATGGCCTGCATGTGCGGGTCGGAGTACGCCGCCGCGGTCAGCAGCAAACGGAAGAACTTGTGCTGTGCATCCGCGGCCACCGCACCGGAAGCACCGAAGCCGTAGAACTCGACACGCTGCGCCTGGGACATCAGCGTCACCGCGCGCTGCAACTCGACCGGGTCGAGCTTCTCGCGCACTTCCATCAGGGTGTGCAGCGTGGTGTCGAAAATCTTCAGGCTGTAGTCGGCGACGGAGTCGTCTTCGTGGATCGCGAACTGGCCGAAGCTGGCGCCGGCGGCCAGGCTTTGCGCCAGTTTCAGTTTGAGATCCTGAAAGCCGGAACAACCGATGGCGCGGCAGAAACGCACGATGGTCGGCTCGCTGATGCCGACGCTGTGAGCCAGGTCGGCCATGGAACTGTGCATCACTGCCGCAGGGTCAAGCAGCACGTGGTCGGCGACCTTGAGCTCCGACTTGCGTAACAGGTGACGTGACTGGGCGATGTGTTGCAGCAGATTCAAGGGGCTGGACTCTTCTTGTGGGCAAGGATGTAGCAAGCTTGTAGTTATACTACATGAATGGGCATTTTGCCTGCTCAATGCGTAACTCGATGTCCCGGCGGCAGGCACGCTGAGGAGCATGTAGCCCTTACTGCGGGTTTTTCTGATCACGCAAAAGGCCGGCCAGACAAGCAGCGTCTACCGGCCGGCTGATCAGATAACCCTGCACCTCGTCGCAGTGTTCGGCGCGCAGAAATGCCAGCTGATCCTCACGTTCGACGCCCTCGGCCACGACTTTCAGGGCCAGCCCGTGGGCCATGGCGATGATCGCGCGAGTGATCGCCGCGTCCGCACTGCCCTCGCTCAAGCCGCGAATGAACGCCTGATCGATCTTCACGTAATCCACCGGAATGCGCTTGAGGTAACTCAACGACGAATACCCGGTACCGAAATCATCGATCGCCAGTTTCACTCCCAGATCGCGCAGTTGCTGGAACGTCGCAATGATGTGTTCGACGCTGTCGAGCAAATGACTTTCGGTCAGCTCCAGCTCGAGATAATGCGGCGCCAGCCCGGTTTCTTCCAGCACCTGCCGGACCAGACTGACCAGCTTGCCCTGACGCAGCTGATGCACCGACAGGTTCACCGACACGCGGATCGGCGCCAGGCCCTGGCGCTGCCATTCGCACGCTTGCCAGCACGCCTGGCGCAAAACGAACTCGCCGATCGGCCCGATCAGACCGGTCTCTTCGGCCAGGCCAATGAAATCCGCCGGCGGCACCTGGCCCATGCTCGGATGATCCCAGCGCACCAGTGCTTCAGCGGCATTCATGCGGCCGGTTTGCAGGCACAGTTTCGGTTGGTAGAACACCGTCAGTTGCTGTTCTTCAATGGCCCTGCGCAGGTGGTTTTCCAGCTGCAAACGTTCGAGTGTGCTGGCTTGCAGGCTGTCGGTGAAGAACTGGAAATTGTTGCCGCCCAGATGTTTGGCATGTTGCATGGCCATGTTCGACTGGCTGACCAGCGCCGAGATCTCACGCGCGTTGTCCGGCAACAGGCTGATGCCCATCGAAGCGCTGACCACCAGTTCATGCCCGTCAACGCTCAGCGGCAAACGCAGCTTGGCCGACAACCGCGTCGCTACCCGTGCCAGGCTCGACAGATTGCCGTAGGCATCGAACAGCACGGCAAATTCGTCACCGGACAGGCGCGCAATGGTGTCGGCTTCCGGCAAGGCATTGACCAGCCGCCGCGCCATTTTTTGCAGCAGCTGATCGGCGACTTCGTGGCCGAGGCTGTCATTGAGCAATTTGAAGCGATCGAGATTGATGTGCAGCAACGCCAGACTGCGGCGCCCGCCCTGGCGCACCCGCTGATGGGCTTCGTGCAGGCGCTCGCGGAACAGCGAACGGTTGGCCAGGCCGGTGAGCTCGTCGTAATGGGTCAGATAGCGCAGGCGTTCTTCCGAGGCCCGCCGCGCCGAGAGATCGGCGAAGAAGCCGACGATGTGGCTGACATTGCCACGGCTATCACGCACGGCATTGAGTTGCAGCCACTGCGGATACAGCTCGCCGTTCTTGCGGGTTTCCACGAGCTCGCCCTGCCAACTGCCGTGCTGCTCCAGCGCATGACGGATCGCCACGTAGTGACGACGGGCATCGCGGCTGCAGGGCAACTCGACGACGTTGCGCCCGAGCATGTCGTCGATCTCGTAACCGGTGACCCGGCTGAACGCCTGGTTGATCGCAATCAGCGCGTAGTTCGGGTCGAGAATCACGATGCCTTCGCTGGCCGCTTCAAACACCGTCGCCGCCAGCCGCTGCTGCTCTTCAAGGCTTTTGCTGGCGCTGATATCGCGGCGAGTGCCGACCATGCGGATCACCCGGCCGTTGGCGCTGCGCTCTACGGCGCGGCCACGGTCCTCGATCCACACCCAGTGGCCGTCGCCATGGCGCAGGCGATATTCGACCTGATAATCCTCGGTGCGCCCCTTCAGATGCTCGACCAGGGCGAACTTGAGTGACGGCACATCTTCAGGATGCAGTCGTGGCTTGAGGTCGCGCAGCAGCGCGGTGACGTATTCCGGGGCGAGGCCGAACAGTTCCTGAATCTGCGTGTGATGGACCTCGTCGGTCTGCAGGTTCCAGTCCCACAATCCGAGCTCACTGGCCTTGAGCGCCAGCGCCAGGCGCGCTTCGCTTTTGCTCAGGGCCTGATTGGCGGCATCCAGTTCGCGGCTGCGCTGGGCCACGCGATCTTCGAGATCGACCTGCGCTTCACGCAACTGCGCCTCGGCACAGCGGCGCTGTTCGATCTCTTTGCCCAGCTCCTGATTGAGTTGTTCGCTGCGCGTCTGCGCTTGCTGCAAATGCTCGATCAGGTGCTGATTCTGGAAGCGCCGCAGCAATCCACGGTCGATCAATCGATTGACCTGCCATGCCACCACGCTCAGCGAACCGAGCAGGATCAGACCCAGCCAGCCCCAGCCCCGGGCCTGATCGTCGCCGCCCCAGAACAGGTAGCCGATCGCTGGCAGCAGGCACGGCAAGGTAAACGAGAGGAACGCCGGCAGGCTCACCGCGTAGGCGACGCTGGCCGACAGCGTTGCCGCGCCGATCAGGCCGAACACCCAGGCTTGCTGCATGAAGTTGTCAGCGGGTACCAGAGCGATGCCGGCTCCGGCCAGCGTCAGGCCGGTCATGGTCGAACCGAGCAGGAACATGCGGAACCAGATCGGCTGGGCCTGACGATCGGGAATCGCCGAATCGAACGCGGCTACCTGAATCACCCGCAGCGCGACCAGCGACAGCAGCCACACCAGCCAGACGCTGACCACGAAGTAGCGCTGCGGGCTCCAGAGCAAAGCGGCGCAGACCAGACCATTGATCAACATGAACAGCGTGGGCAACAGCGAGCCCTGATACAGCAGACGCGTGCGCTCCACCGCCATTTCGACGGCATAGTGCTTGCGGATCACCCGGGGGTCCACGGAGGGCCCCGACAGTTCGGCGCTGAGGATCATGGGCAACGTTCTTGTTCTTATAAGGAGGGCGTGCGCCCGAAACGTGGACGGAGCATACACAAGCCGATCCCGATGCCAAACTGCTGCGGATCACAATTGCAGGGAAATTTTCCGTCGCTTGCGCACCACTGCAACCGCTCAGGCGAGACGGGCCGAAGCCTGCAGCCAGTGACCGACCGGTCGTCATCGGCAGCACTTTCATCGGCTAATGCAACGCACGGTTTGCCCGGGCCTGCGGCGCACCCTAGAATGCCCCGATGCGCGATGATCTCTCCCTTCTGCTGAACTCCCTCAACGATGCCCAACGCCAGGCCGTAGCAGCCCCCGTTGGCCGTCAGTTGGTCCTGGCCGGCGCCGGTTCCGGTAAAACCCGAGTGCTGGTGCACCGTATCGCCTGGTTGATCCAGGTCGAAAACGCCTCGCCTCACTCCATCCTGTCGGTGACCTTCACCAACAAGGCCGCTGCCGAGATGCGCCATCGCATCGAGCAGTTGCTGGGCATCAACCCGGCCGGCATGTGGGTCGGCACCTTCCACGGCCTCGCGCACCGTTTGCTGCGGGCGCACTGGCAGGAGGCGGGCCTGAGCCAGACCTTCCAGATTCTTGACAGCGATGACCAGCAGCGTCTGGTCAAGCGGGTGATCCGCGAACTGGGCCTGGACGAGCAACGCTGGCCGGCGCGTCAGGCGCAGTGGTTCATCAACGGCCAGAAAGATGAAGGTCTGCGGCCGCAACACATTCAGGCCAGCGGCGACCTGTTCCTCGCCACCATGCGCGGCATCTACGAAGCCTACGAGGCGGCGTGCCTGCGGGCTGGCGTGATCGATTTCTCCGAACTGCTGCTGCGCGCCCTCGATCTGTGGCGCGATCACCCCGGCCTGCTGGCGCACTACCAAAAGCGCTTCCGGCACATTCTGGTCGACGAGTTCCAGGACACCAACGCCGTGCAGTACGCCTGGTTGCGCCTGCTCGGCAAGGGCGGCGACAGCCTGATGGTGGTCGGCGACGACGACCAGTCGATTTACGGCTGGCGCGGGGCGAAGATCGAGAACATCCATCAGTACTCTTCCGACTTCCCGGACTCCGAGACGATTCGTCTGGAACAGAATTACCGCTCCACCGCCGGCATCCTCAAAGCCGCCAACGCTTTGATCGCCAACAACACCGGGCGTCTCGGTAAAGAGCTGTGGACCGACGGTGGCGACGGCGAAGCGATCAATCTGTACGCCGCGTTCAACGAGCACGACGAAGCCCGTTACGTGGTGGAAACCATCGAAAGCGCGCTGAAAACCGGTCTGGCCCGTAGCGATATCGCCATTCTGTACCGCTCCAACGCCCAGTCGCGGGTGCTTGAAGAAGCCCTGCTGCGCGAGCGCATCCCGTACCGCATCTATGGCGGTCAGCGCTTCTTCGAACGCGCGGAAATCAAGAACGCCATGGCGTACCTGCGTTTGCTTGAGGGTCGCGGCAACGACGCGGCGCTGGAGCGAGTGATCAACGTGCCGGCCCGGGGCATCGGCGAGAAAACCGTCGAAGCGATTCGCGAGCATGCGCGACACAGCGACGTGTCGATGTGGGAAGCGATGCGCCTACTGGTGGCCAACAAAGGCCTGACCGGCCGTGCAGCGAGCGCGCTCGGTGCGTTCATCGAACTGATCGAGAACCTCGCTGCCAAGTGCGCCGAGATGCCGCTGCACCTGATGACGCAAACCGTCATCGAGCAGTCCGGCCTGATCGCTTATCACGAAGCGGAAAAAGGTGAGAAAGGCCAGGCCCGGGTAGAAAACCTTGAGGAACTGGTCAGCGCCGCGCGCAACTTCGAGAACACCGAAGAGGACGAAGAACTGACGCCACTGGCGGCGTTCCTCGGCCACGCATCGCTGGAGGCCGGCGACACTCAGGCCGACGAGCACGAAGACAGCGTGCAGCTGATGACCCTGCACAGCGCCAAAGGCCTGGAATTCCCTTACGTGTTCCTCGTGGGCATGGAAGAAGGCCTGTTCCCGCACAAAATGAGCCTGGAAGAACCGGGGCGTCTCGAGGAAGAACGGCGTCTGGCTTACGTCGGTATCACCCGGGCGATGCAGAATCTGGTCATGACCTACGCGGAAACCCGGCGCCTGTATGGCAGCGAAACCTACAACAAGGTGTCGCGTTTCGTCCGCGAAGTGCCCAAAGGCCTGATTCAGGAAGTGCGCCTGTCCAACAGCGTCAGCCGACCGTTCGGCGGCAACCAGTCGATGAGCGGCAGCAGCCTGTTCAGCGGCAGCGAGATTCCGGAAACCGGTTTTGTGCTCGGTCAGGCGGTACGTCACTCGATCTTCGGCGAGGGCGTGATCCTCAACTTCGAAGGCTCCGGCGCCCAGGCCCGGGTGCAGGTGAACTTCAGCGAAGGCAGCAAGTGGCTGATGCTCGGCTATGCCAAGCTGGAAGCGATCTAACCACCGGCACTGAAGCCATGTGGGAGCGAGCCTGCTCGCTCCCACAGGTTATGCGGCGCAAGTGCATCAATCCCTCTGAACCTATCGCCTTTTCCTACAGACAAAAGTACATCGGCTGATTGCCTCGCCAAGCTGAACGCAACCTGTCAGGCAAAAGCCCGAAACACTCTCTCGCTAGCCAGTAACACTTCAGCTGTGCAACATGGCGCGCGTGTCTCCACAAAACGGGAATACCCTTTATGAAACGTTTTCTTAGCATCGCCATGGCGTTGTGCATCGGCCTGACGATGAGCCTCGACGCCAACGCCAAGCGCTTTGGTGGTGGCAAAAGCGCCGGCGCTGCGCCGACGCACCAGACCAGCCAGATGGCTCCTTCTTCTCCAGGCGTGGGCGGCGCAGCAGCGACCGCTGGCGCTGCCGGTGCTGCTGGCGCCGCGGCCAAGGCCGGCGGTGCGTCGCGCTGGCTCGGCCCATTGGCGGGTATTGCCGCCGGTGGCCTGCTCGCATCGATGTTCATGGGCGACGGCTTCCAGGGCATGCAGATCTTCGACATCCTGATCATGGCCCTGATCGCGTTCGTGATCTTCCGCTTCATCGCCGCCCGTCGTCGCAAGCAGCAGGAGCAATTCGCTCCGGCCGGCGCGCCGATGCAGCGTGAAGTGTTCGAGCAGAAGCCTGCCGCCATGGGTTCGATCTTCGGTGGTTCGGCTGCTCCGGCTGCCGCCCGTCCGGTGATCAACGCACCGGCCTGGTTCAACGAAGAGCGCTTCCTTGAAGCTGCGCGCAGCCACTTCCAGTCGCTGCAGCAGCACTGGGACGCCAACGAAATGGACAAGATCGCCGAGTTCGTGACCCCGCAAATGCTTGAGTTCCTCAAGCGTGAGCGTGCGGATCTGGGCGACGGCTTCCAGTCGACCTACATCGACAACCTTCAGGTGCAGCTGGACGGCGTCGACGATCGTGCCGACAAGACCATCGCCACCCTGACCTTCACCGGAGTGTCGAAAACCTCGCGTTTCGACCAGGGCGAAGTGTTCAGCGAAAGCTGGAACATGGAACGTCCGCAGGGCGACAACCAGCCTTGGCTGGTCGCCGGTATCCGCCAGAACGGCTGATTCCTGCTGCGCTTCACTTGCGGTAACAGAACCCCGGCCTCGGCCGGGGTTTTTCATTTCACGGTTGCATCTATGGCGAGCTACTGTATAAACCGGCCCATATAAACCGCGCCATTCAGCAAGAGGATCCCGGACGTGGAAGAAATCATCGAACAACTGCGCGAAGCCAACGAACCCGTACCGGTTCCTTTGGAGTTGCCTGACGAAGACCTGCTGGTGGAAATCGAAGAACAACTGTTCATCGACATTCCATTCGTCTTCAAAGAATTTTTGCTGACCGTCAGCGATGTGGTCTATGGCAGCCTCGAGCCGGTGACCGTCACTGATCCGCAATCGCACACCTACCTGCCGGACGTGGCAGCCAATGCATGGGATGTGGGTGTTGATCGCAGCTTGATCCCGATCTGTCAGGACGGCGATGACTACTACTGTGTCGAAGAAGACGGCACCGTGGTGCTGTGGCAGGCCGAAGAAGAACTGATTGCCGAAGAAACCTGGGAATCGGTGTGGCACTGGGCGCGGGACGTCTGGCTGGAAAGCTGATCCGCCACACGCCCCGGCTGGTCAATGCCCCGACGACTCCTTGTGGTTGTCGAGGGTTTCCAGCAGCGCCACCTGCATCCGCGTATGCACGCGGATGAACCAGCGCCACAGCAGCGCCGCTACGGCGGCCGCGACGACGGCGATCAGCACCAGCAGCTTGTTGGTCGGCAGGATACTGGCCGACAAGGCTGCCAACAGCAGGAAAATCACCAGCAGCGAGAGAATCGGGATCACTTCGGCGATCACCCGGCGCACTCGCTGCGTGTGACGCCCGGCCATCTCCGGCTTGACGCCCATCTCCGCCAGCAGCATCGACAGCGCCTTGAGCTTGCGATAAGCCGCGATCAGAAATGGTAGCGAGACCAACAACGCTCCGCCCCAGATCAGTGCCTTCTGCCAGCTCGGATCGCTGATCCAGTCCTGCAGCCACAACGACATGCGCTCGGCGAAGTATGCGCCGGCAAAGAAGATCGCAATCACCAGCGCCAGATTGACCCCGACCTGCAACAGGATCCGCCGGATCATCGACGCCAGTAGCGCGCCCTCACCTTGCGGCTGGATGCTGCGCAACCATTCGCCATACATGCCGAGCACACGCCCGAGACGCTTGGGCACGACTGCCGAGAGCTTGATCGACAACGGATCCGCCGCGCGAATCAGGTACGGCGTCAGCAGTGTGGTGATCACCGACACGGCTACGGCGACCGGGTAGAGGAAGTTGCTTGTCACCTGCAAGGTCATGCCCAGCGCGGCGATGATGAAGGAAAATTCGCCGATCTGTGACAGACCCATGCCGACCCGCAGTGAGGTCCGTCCGTCATTGCCGGCGATAAACGCACCGAGGCCGCAGGACAACATCTTGCCCAGCACCACGGCCACGGTGATCACCGCGATCGGCCAGGCATATTCGATGAGAATCAGCGGGTCGAGCATCAGCCCGATGGCGACAAAAAAGATCGCACTGAACAGGTCGCGAACCGGCTCGACCAGCCGTTCGATTTTCAGCAATTGCCGAGACTCGGCCATGATCGCGCCGATCAGGAAAGCGCCGAGCACCATGCTGTATTCGAGCTTGACCACCAGCAGACAGAAGCCGAAACACAGGCCGAGCACGGTGATCAGCAGCATCTCGTTGCTTTCGAATTTCGCTACATAAGCCAGCAGACGCGGCACCAGCAGGATGCCGATGACCAGCGCAACGATCATGAACAGCGACAGCTTGCCGACCGTGGAGAAGACTTCGCCCGAGCTCACCGTGCCGCTGACGGCGATGCTCGACAGCAGCGCAATGATGCCGATGCCAAGGATGTCCTCGACAATCAGCACACCGAAGATCAACTGCGCGAAGCGCTCGTTCTTCATCTTCAGATCATTCAGCGCTTTGACGATGATGGTGGTGGAGGAGATCGCCAGAATCGCGCCGAGGAACAACGAATCCATGGTGTTCCAGTCGAACCAGCGGCCGATTTCGTAGCCGATCCAGATCATCAGGATGATTTCGAGAAACGCGGCAATGAACGCCGTGGCGCCGACCTTGAACAGCTTGCGCAGGCTGAACTCCAGGCCAAGGCAGAACATCAGGAAGATCACCCCGAGTTCGGCCAGGGTCTTGATGGTTTCTTCGTCGTGAATCAGGCCGAACGGCGGCGTATGCGGGCCGATGATGAAGCCGGCGACGATGTAGCCGAGCACCACCGGTTGTTTGAAACGATGAAACAGTACGGTTACCACGCCCGCGACCAGCATGATCACTGCCAGATCCTGAATGAAACTGATGGCATGCATGGCGTGGGCTCCTTGATGACGAGGCGCGCGGACAGACGTCAGAACGTTCTGCGCGAGCAGGGTAAAAATCCGCTTTTAATGTAGGAATTGCCCTTGGGCAGGGCTTTTGCAGGTTAACACCGCGACTTCGCTCTGGAAGCCGGTGCAATATATGGAAACAGATCGCTACCGGCGTGACGGCGGCCCGCCGCGCGGCGTCCCGATAACGGTGCTTTTTGAAAAGCCACCAGGTGCCCGCAGAGGCGCTTCCTGCAATCAGCCTTGATCCGTGAGAACGTTATGGAACCCGGAAACGCCCAGCTGTCGATGACGGTACTGATGACCCCCGACATGGCCAACTTCTCTGGCAATGTCCACGGCGGCACCCTGCTCAAATACCTCGACGAAGTGGCTTACGCCTGCGCCAGCCGTTATGCCGGGCGCTACGTGGTGACCCTGTCGGTGGATCAGGTGATTTTCCGCGAGCCGATTCATGTCGGCGAACTGGTGACGTTCCTCGCCTCGGTCAACTACACCGGCAACACGTCGATGGAAGTTGGCATCAAAGTGGTCACCGAAAACATCCGCGAACGCTCGGTGCGCCACACCAACAGCTGCTTCTTCACCATGGTCGCGGTGGATGATCAGCGCAAACCGGCCGCCGTACCGCCGTTGCAACCGCAGAACAGCGAAGACAAACGCCGCTTCATGCAGGCGCAGCAGCGCCGGCAGATTCGCCAGGAGCTGGAGAAGCGTTATCAGGAGATCAAGGGCGACGCCTGAGATTTTTAGCGCTCTGAACAACGCTTTCGCGAGCAAGCTCGCTCCCACACAGGCTCTGTGGCGTACACAAACCAAATGTGGGAGCGAGCTTGCTCGCGAATGGGGGCAACGCGGTCTTACAGACTGATCGCGGTAGCCTCGAACTTCACCCGCGGATGCGCAATGCGATCCTGCGCCCGCACCAGTTGCAGCTCGTAACTGGCGCACGCCTGGGTTTCCAGCAACACCTCATGCACTGCCGCTGCGGTGAATTCGAACGCTGCCAGCAGGCTGTCGCCCAGCAACACCCGGGCCAGGAACAGACCAGAGGTCAGATCGCCGACGCCCACTGGCTGACGCGGAAACGCCAGCAACGGACGGCGCAAATGCCAACTGCCCTCAGCCGTCACCAATAACATTTCGAAGCCATCCGCCGGTTTGCCCGGATAATCCAGATGCTTGACCAGTACCGCTTTCGGCCCGCGCGCCAGCAGCGCCCGTGCCATCGCCAGGCAATCGAACAGCGACTGCGGCTTGCGCCCGGAAAAACTGTCCAGCTCCAGTTGATTCGGGCACATGATGTCCGCCACGGCCGCGGCCTCATCCAGGAGGAAGTCGCTGACCTCGGTGGGCACGCTGCAGCCTTTCTCCGGATGGCCCATCACCGGATCACACAGATACAGCATCTTTGGATTGACCGCTTTGATCCGCGCCACACCGCTGAGAATCGCCCGTCCCTGCGCGGCGCTGCCGAGATAGCCGGACAGCACCGCGTCGCAATTGCCCAACTCGCCAATTGCGGCGATGCCTTCGATCAGCTCGGGAATCTGCTGCGGCGCCAGCACTTCACCGGCCCACTGACCATACTGGGTGTGGTTGGAGAACTGCACGGTGTTGAGCGGCCAGACGTTGACCCCGACGCGCTGCATCGGAAAAACCGCAGCGCTGTTGCCGGCGTGGCCAAACACCACGTGGGACTGGATGGCGAGCAGATGAGGCGTACGTTTCATTCGGGTCATTCCGTAAAACGATTGAAATTCAAGCCGCGCAGTATGCGACGAAACACAGCCTGTACGACAGACCGGCGAGACAGTTAAGCTGACGCCATCATTTGGAGTTCGATGTCGATGCTGACCCTGGAAAACATCTTTGTGCTGATGCTGTTCGCCGCCGCTGGTGCCTGGCTATGGCACAACCACGGCTTGCGCGAGCGCGCGCTGGAGCGGGTCAAGCAGCATTGCACCAATGTTGGCGTTGAACTGCTGGACGGTAACGTCGCGCTGAAAAAAATCGGTCTGATCAGGGATGCCAACGGTCGCCGGCGACTGGCGCGGGTCTACAACTTCGAGTTCACCGTGACCGGCGAAAGCCGCCACAACGGCACCGTCACCCAGTTCGGCGCGCACAGTGCGCAGATTGAACTGGCGCCCTACCCGGCGCCGTTCGACGACACGCCGCCGGTGGTCGAAGTGCACAAGCCTCGCGCCGAAGTCATCGAGCTGAGCCAGTGGCGCCAAGAACATACCAAGTGGAAGCCTTGAGCTGACTCACTGAATCCGGCATTCCGCCAAACCGGCTTGCAGCTGTTCGATATTCTGCGGTTCAGCGAAGATCAGCTCGATTCTTGAGTCTTTTCGCCATTCGCTGGGTTGCCAACTCAGCTCGGCATTCTCCAGCGCATTGGCCGAGACCCAGCCATCCGTGCTGTGGATAAGCAGTTTGGCCCGCTTCCAGTCGAGCGCTCTCAGCCAATCGGCGATGCGTGCTTGATCAAATACCTGCCGCGGATGCCAGCGCCAACCGATGCTCCATCCACCCTCCTGCGCCTGACTCAGGCAAATCGGTTCGGCCGGATCGCTCCAGACCGCTGGCAGCTGTGCCAATCCAGTGGGCAGCGGCAGATGCCCTGCGCCTTCGTTCGCTTTTACTGCCAGCCCCGGCAGCTCGCTCAGAGGCAGTTGCGCTTGCTGCGTCCAGATCAGTCTGACGGGCGGCAACCGACTGGCGATTTTCTCTCGAACCGCTTCATCGAGATCTTCCGCCTTGTTCAACAGCAGCAAACCCGCGCTGGTCAATGCTTGCTTCTGGGCGTCCGGCAAGGCCCTATCCGCGTGCAATGCCTGAGCGTCCAGAACCAGCACACAGGGCTGAACCGCCAGCACGCCCAGCCACGGCGCCTCGTTCAATTGCTTGAGCAACTGCGCCGGATGGCCCAGCCCGGATGGCTCGATAAACAGTCGATCCGGCCTGGCCTTGCGCAGCAGGCGGCCGAGGCCGATCTGAAATGGCGCGCCATTGACGCAACACAGGCAGCCCCCGGCCACCTCACCCAGTGCGATACCATCGTCGTCGCGAGAGAGCAACGCGGCGTCCAGACCAATCTGGCCGAACTCGTTGATCAGCACCGCCCAGCGTTCATCCGCAGGCCGTTGCGCCAGCAACTGGCGAATCAGGCTGGTCTTGCCGGCGCCCAACGGGCCGGCGATGACGTGGATCGGAATGTTCTGCAACATGGCGGGTACTTTCTGCGGACAGTTATTGAGGAGATCGAAGATGCGCTGGTCGGGATGGTCGTTGCTGTTGGCGCTGCTGTCGAGTGAAGCGTGGGCTCAGGCCTGCGTGGTGCACACACAGGGCGAACGGCTCGACGTCAAAGTCTGTCAGCAGAACCGGACGATTCCGCAGAAATTGTTCAATGACGGCTTCTGCCAACCGACGCTGGCCGGGCAGAAGGTCGAGGTGCGATACGTCGACCAGTGCCCGAGCGGCGCTTTCGGCGTGTGCAGCAACGCGCAAGTCGCCAATATGCCCTATCGCCAGGATATCCACTATTACGGCGTGGCCACTGATGCGGCGTATCTCAAGCCGTATTGCGAAGGCCAGAGCCAGGGCGCCTGGCGCAAGCCCTGAATTTCAGCCGAGCCAGTCGAGGGTCAGCAGCAGACGGCGTTCACCGGGTGCCGGTTGCGGCGAACGATGGATCAGGCCGAAGCCTTCATTGCCGTGCCATTTTTCGCCTTTGAGCAACGCGACGTCGCCGCTGTTGAGCTGGCGAATCGACGCTGCACCTTGCGGTTCGGCATCGGCCTGGCCAAGTTGCAGGCGATCCATCGCGCCCTCCTCAAGCCATTGGCTGCCAATGCCAGCGTAAGTAGTGATCAAGCGCACCGGCACGTGATCGACGTGGAAACGCGGACACATGGCCTTGTCCAGCACACGCAAACGCACGCCGATACGCCGCGCCCCGAGCAGGCAGGCGAAGGCACTGATCAGCCATTTGAGATCGCTCATGAAACCTTCGAAACCTTGCAGATCACGCAGCCCTGCAGCCAGACCGGCGAGATCCGGTTCGGCATCTTCGTCGGGCAATTCCAGACACAGCGACTCGGCCAAGGGCTCGTTGAGTGACAGCACCAATTGCGCAAAATCGGCAATGTGCACGGGCAGCTGACGTTGCCAGACGGCCAGATTGGTCTGGTCTTCCAGGATTCGCGTCAACGTTTCCGGTGTCAGCCCTTGGTGATGACGGGTAAGAAGCGGCTGATCTTGGAGTGCGAGCATCAGGCGGCCTCTTCGTGCCAAGGACCGAATGGATCAGGCAGCAAGCGCCAGCCTTCTACACCCGTTGCCATTTCTTCGTCGGTCAGCAGACAGGCATCGAGTTCGGCGGAGAGCTGTAGGAAATCTATGTTCTGACCGATGAAAACCAGCTCCTGGCGGCAATCTCCTACGCTTGGAATCCAGTTTCCCATGATCGCCTGGACGCTTTCCTGATCCTGCGGCCATTGATTCTTTGGCACAAAACGCCACCAGCGACCGGCGAATCCATGCCGCATCAAGCCACCAGCCTGCGACCAGCTACCGGCATCGGTGGGTTTGCTGGCCAGCCAGAAGAAGCCTTTGGAGCGCAGCAGCTTGCCGTTCAGCCAAGGCCGATCGATGAAGCTGAAGAAGCGTTGCGGGTGAAATGGCCGGCGCGCGCGGTAGGCCGTCGAGGCGATGCCGTATTCCTGTGTTTCCGGGACGTGCTTACCGCGCAATTCCTGTAGCCATCCGGGCGCTTGTGCGGCCTGATCGAAATCGAAACGACCGGTGTTGAGGATTTTCTCCAGTGGGATTTCGCCCATCACCATTGGAATGATTTCAGCCTGGGCATTGAGGCGCTTGAGGATGGCGGTGAGTTCTTCACGCTCGTGCTGACTGATCAGGTCGATTTTGCTGATCAGCAGGACGTCGGCGAACTCGATCTGCTCGATCAACAGATCGGTGATGGAGCGCTCGTCTTCTTCACCCAGGATTTCGCCGCGAGAGGCAAGACTTTCGGCTGCCTGGTAATCGAGCAGGAAATTCACACCGTCGACCACGGTGACCATGGTGTCGAGGCGAGCAATGTCGGCGAGGCTTTGTCCCTGTTCATCGCGGAAGGTGAAGGTTTCAGCGACCGGAAGCGGTTCGGAAATGCCGGTGGATTCGATCAGCAGGTAATCGAAACGATCCTCGCGAGCGAGTTTGCTGACTTCTTCCAGTAAATCTTCACGTAACGTACAGCAGATACAGCCATTGCTCATTTCGATGAGTTTTTCCTCAGCGCGGTTCAGGCTGACATCGCGCTGGACTTCACTGCCATCGATGTTGATCTCGCTCATATCGTTGACGATCACCGCAACGCGCAAGCCGTCTCGGTTACGTAGTACGTAATTCAAAAGTGTACTTTTTCCCGCGCCGAGAAATCCTGAAAGTACGGTGACGGGCAATTTGGCTGACATTGGATAATCCTTATAAATGGCAGCCGATTTGCGCTTTGAGGAGCGCTTGGCGTGTTGCGCTTCATTTAACCGGGTCAAAGAAGGCATACGATTGTGATCGGCAGCTCAGGCTGGTTGCGAATTATGTTATAGTATAACAACTAGAGTTTGCCAGTCCGGCAGAGGAGATTTCGCAAATTGCTGCACCACCGATCGTGGAAACTCGCAATGAACAAGGGGTTGAAATGCCTGCTTTTGAGCTTTGCTATGTCGCTGGCCAGCCAAGCACAGGCGCACATGCCAGGGCCGGCGCACTGCACACGCAGCGCTAATCTGCTGGCGTGTGTAGACGTCGACGGCAATGCCTATAGCGTCAATACGGTAGGCACCACGCTTTACCTGCGCGGATTCGAGAAGGACGGCCATCGCTATTGGGCGCAAACCAACAGCCGCTTCGGCCAATTGACCTTTTTTACCGGCATCGCCTCCGATGGCGAGGCTTGGGTTGGCTACACCCGCCGTGTCGGCTGGACAACCATCAACCGCTTCTCCAGCTCGGGCGGTAGCAGCGCAAGGTTCACTTGCAGCCGGATGACGGGCTGCTAGTGAAAACCTTTTCATGAAAAAAGCGTCGCTGAATGGATTGTTATAATGTAACGTTAAAAGAGATCAACACGACGGTCTCAACCATGAATGCTCTTACTCTCCCGGATATCGCCGCCCAATCTGCACGCTTGGCACTGCCCCTCGACTGGGTAGGCATGCGTGGGATTGCTCTGCCCGTTTTGCTTGAAGGCCAACGCCTCAGCGCCAGAGTCGACGCTGGTGTGAGTCTGGACGATGGTGAAGCACGTGGTATTCACATGTCGCGCTTGTATCTGGCACTCGAAACCCTCGAACAGCGAAGCCTTTCTCCCGCTTTGCTGCACCAGGTACTCAAGTGTTTTCTGACAAGCCATCAAGGTCTATCCGCCTGCGCATATCTGAATATTCACACTGACTTGTTGCTGAAACGACCCGCGTTGGTCAGCCCCTTGGCCGGCTGGAAATCCTATCCGGCGTCCATTTCAGCGAGCCTGAAACAGCAAATGTTCCACGTGGAACTAGAAATTGAACTGCCCTATTCCTCGACGTGCCCATGCTCCGCAGCCTTGGCAAGGCAGCTGATCCAACAGCAATTCGTCGACGATTTCGCCAACAAATCTCTGCAACATGCCGATGTTTTGGCATGGCTTGGCTCAACCAAAGGGATCGTAGCGACACCGCACAGCCAGCGCAGCTATGCGCAACTGCACCTGCATCTCGACAATTTCATCGACGAGCTATCGCTGACCGCGATCATCAATGACGCCGAAGCAGCCCTCGGCACCGCCGTGCAGACCGCAGTAAAGCGCCCCGACGAGCAAGCCTTCGCACTCGCCAATGGGCAAAACCTGATGTTCTGCGAAGACGCCGCCCGCCGTCTCAACCTGGCACTGCAACGCACACCCGGCATCAACCAATTCCACATCCGCGTGATCCACGCCGAAAGCCTGCATGCCCATGACGCCGTCGCCGAAATCAGCTGGCGACGGGAGCAAAAATGATCCGCTGCCAATCGCTGGCTTGGGGCGCACCCGGCCAACCGCTGACGACGCCTCTGAGTCTTGAGTTCGAAAGCGCCAGTCTGACCGCAATCATCGGCGCCAACGGCTGCGGCAAAAGCAGTCTGCTGAAAGTCATCGCCGGTTTGCAGAAGCCCTTGGCCGGCAAGGTGGAAATGGCTGTTCCACGCCAAAGCGGCATTTCCTTTCTGCCGCAACAGCAACATTTGGATCGGCAGTTTCCAATAAGCCTCGAAGAGCTCATCGCCGCAGGTTTCTGGGGCCTTAGACTCTCGACACAGCTGCGCACGCAGCGACTGAAAAACGCATTGGAAGACTGGCATTTGAATGGACTCGAACAGCGTCCGTTGATGGCCCTGTCCGGCGGCGAGCTACAACGTGCCCTGCTCGCGCGACTGAGCCTTGCTGATGCCCCGGTGCTGTTGCTGGACGAACCGCACGCCGCACTCGACGAACTCGGCCAGCAATTGCTCTGGCAGCACATTCACCACTGGCACGCCGAGGGCCGGACACTGCTTGTGGTCTGCCATGACCTGGCGGCTGTCCGCCAACACATTCCGCATACCCTGCTGATCAAAAACGGCCACTGCGTGTACGGAACCAGCCGAGAACTGATCCAGCCAACACCGCACATGCAGGTCGCCTGATGCTCGCCACCGTCAGCCATTTCTGGCAGCCGTTCAGCGAATTCGTGTTCATGCGCCGCGCCTTGCTCGGCGGCCTGGTGCTGGCATGCAGTACGGCGCCCTTGGGTGTTTTTCTGATACTCAGGCGCATGAGTTTGATCGGTGACGCCGTCGCCCACGGCATTCTCCCTGGTGCAGCGCTGGGATTCTGGTTTGCCGGTTTGAGTCTTCCCGCACTCACCCTCGGTGGCTTGGGAGCCGGGCTGAGCATGGCCGGACTCGCGGCCTGGATCACCCGGCGAACGGGGTTGCGAGAAGATGCCAGCCTCGCCGCGATCTATCCGATCTCACTGGCCAGCGGCGTTTTGATCCTTGGCATCGCCGGCAAGCGCCTCGACCTTCTGCACTTGCTGTTCGGCTCAGCGTTGGCCGTAGACGGGCCGACACTGACCGGCATGCTGTGGGTCTCGGCGGTCAGCCTCATGGCGATGGCGGCGATCTACAAACCTCTGCTGCTGGACACACTGGACCCATTGTTCTTGCGCACGGTCAGTCGCCTCGGGCCACTGGCTCATGGGGTGTTCCTGACTCTGGTCGTGCTGAATCTGGTGATCGGCTTTCAGGCCATCGGCGCACTGATGGTAGTCGGGCTGATGATGCTTCCGGCTGCCGCGTCGAGATTCTGGAGTCGCCGTCTGCCAATACTGATTGCCGTCGCCGCCGTCATGGGCTGCGTGTCTGTGTGGCTCGGCTTGCTGCTGTCGTTCTACTACTCGCTGCCCAGCGGACCGGCCATCGTGCTGGTCGCGGGGGTCGGCTATCTGCTGTCGGTGGTGTTCGGACCGGTTCACGGTTTGCTGCGCCGCCCGCCTTTGCTCACATCCCAATGAGGTGTTTCCCGATGCGCGCTCTACTCGTGCTGTTCAGCCTGATGCTGTCGATGTCATTGTCAGCCGCCGAAAAACTGCCGGTGGTTACCAGCTTCAGCATCCTTGCCGACATGGTTCATCAGGTCGGCGGCGAGCACGTTCAGATTACCAACATGGTCGGCCCGGATGCCGATGCGCACACCTACGAGCCGACCCCGGATGACGCCAAGGCGCTGCTCAAAGCCAAAGTGATCATCAAGAACGGCCTCGGTTTCGAACCTTGGCTGGATCGCCTGGTGACCAGCACCGACAGCAAGGCAACGGTGATCAGTGCCAGTCGCGGGGTGATTCCACGTTCGCTCGATGAAGACGGCGAGACCGTTGCGGATCCGCACGCCTGGCACAATCTGGCGAACGCCGAGTTGTACGTCGCCAACATTACCAAGGCGCTGATCGCCGCCGACCCGGGCAACAAGGCTGACTACGAGCGCAACAGCCAGACCTACCTCAAGCAGATCTATGCCCTGCTCGCCGAAGCCAAAAACAAACTTGGCGCGCTGCCGCCGGGCAATCGCAAGATCGTCACCAGCCACGATGCCTTTGGCTATCTGGGTCAGGCTTATGGCATCGACTTTATCGCGCCACAGGGTTTATCCACCGAACGCGAACCCTCCGCCGCCGAAGTCGCTGCGCTGATCACGCAGATTCGCCAGGCCAAGGTCAAAGCGGTGTTCATGGAAAACATCAAGGACGCGCGCCTGCTTAAGCAGATCGCGGATGAAAGCGGCGCGCACATTGGCGGCACGCTGTACTCGGATGCGCTGGCGGCGAGTGGACCGGCGAGCACCTTTACCGGGCTGTTCGAATACAACCTCAATACGTTGTACAAGGCGTTGAGTCAGCCATGACCTGAGGTGCACTTGCGATCTATTCGCGAGCAGGCTCGCTCCCACAGTTGGAATGGCTTCCAACTGTGGGCGTCGCAGAGGGTTTAAGCGCGGGGTTTTACCGTGCCGCAATCCTGACCCAGCCACACCGCACGGGTTTCCAGACTGCCCTTCTGGTTGATGCCGATGGCGTTGAAGGTGCCATTGGCAACGGTGGTGAATTCGCGGTCACTGAGGAATGTCGCCACACCGGTGCCTTGGGCTTTCGGGCAGCTGAAGCGGAATTTCCACTGGTTGCCGGTGCGCTCGGTGATCTGCTGCTTGCAGCCCGATTGCGGATCGGCCAGCGGGATATCGTTGGTTGCCACCTGCTGCGGCGTCAGGCAGGCGCGGATGCCTTTGCCGCCGATGTTGATGCCGTTCTTCTCCAGCGCCGCGCGCTGCTGCGGGGTGATCTGGCCTTGAATCTGGCCAAGGATCGATTGCACATCCATGGCCTGATCATCGACCTTCAGATTGCTCGAAGACATTTCCCACAACCCCGGCTGCAGCATTTGCGCCTGCGCAACCACCGGTAATGCCAAACCCAGGCCCAGCGCCAAACCCAGCAGACGAACGTTCATCGAGTAACTCCTGATCAGTTGTGGCCGTTAGACGCCGGCCGATTGTGTCGGTTCATGCGCCGATTAAATAGAGACATTCGCCGCAGAACATGGTCTGTTAAGCATTGCATCTCACGGAGCAAGGCTGCCCCATGGATTTTTTCGGACCGCACATTTTCGGTTATCTGATCGCCCTGTTGCACACACTCGGTTCGATCGCTGCGATCCATGCGGTGCTTACCGTGCGCACTGCGCAAGGCTCGATCGCCTGGGCATTGTCGCTGATCTTCATTCCCTACCTCACGCTTATTCCGTATCTGGTATTTGGTCGCAGCACCTTCGATGGCTACATCAAGGCGCGGCGCCAGGCCAACGAGCAGATGCGCCTGGCCATTTCCGAATTGAACTGGCGCCCGTGGGTGGAAGAAGCCCTCGCCGCTCGCGCGTCGAGTGCCTACGCCTCACTGCGCGCAATGCCGAAACTGGGGCGCATGCCGTGCCTGGCGAACAACGAGGTGCAACTGCTGGTGAACGGCACCGCGACCTTCGATGCGATTTTCCAGGCGATCGCACAAGCGAAGGAAGCCGTACTGATCCAGTTCTTCATCATCCACGATGATCGGCTCGGCCAGCGCTTGCGTGATCTGCTTTTGCAGAAAGCCGCCGAAGGCGTATCAATTCATTTGCTCTACGACCGCATCGGCAGCCATGCCCTGCCCCATCATTACGTGCAGGCGCTGCGTGATGCCGGCGTCGAGGTCAAAGCCTTTGCCACGCGCAGCGGCTGGCTCAACCGCTTTCAGGTCAACTTCCGCAACCACCGCAAAATCGTTGTGGTTGATGGCATAGTCGGCTTTGTCGGCGGGCATAACGTCGGCGATGAATACATGGGTGAGAAGCCACCATTGGCGCCGTGGCGTGACACCCACGTCAAAGTCCGCGGGCCGGTGGTGGCCTGCATGCAGGAATCGTTCGCCGAAGATTGGTTCTGGGCTGCTCGTACTCTGCCGCCGTTGATCCTTCCAGATGCGTATCCGGAGGATGGCGTGCTTTGCCAATTGCTCGCCAGCGGCCCAGCGGATGCCTACGAAACCTGCTCGCTGTTTTTCGTCGAAGCCATTCACGCAGCAACGCAACGCGTATGGATCACCAGCCCTTACTTTGTCCCGGACGAAGCGGTATTTGCCGCCCTAAGGCTGGCAGTGTTGCGCGGTGTTGATGTGCGCCTGCTGTTGCCGTCGCGGCCTGATCATCGCATCGTCTATGCCGCCTCCAGCCTGTATGCCTTCGAGGCGGTGCGTGCCGGCGTGCGGGTGTTCCGCTATCGTCCGGGTTTTCTGCATCAGAAAGTCGTGCTGATCGACAGCGAAATCAGCGCCATCGGCAGCGCCAATCTGGACAATCGCTCGTTCCGCCTGAATTTCGAAGTGATGTTGCTGACCGTCGACAGCGAGTTCGCCGCCGCCGTGGAACACATGCTCAATGACGATTTCGCCCTGGCCGATGAAGTGGCCAAAGAAGAAAGCCGGGAGATCCACCGCCTGCAACAGGTCGGCATGCGGATCGCCCGGCTGATTTCACCGATACTCTGAGCGCTCCGTTTCAGGGGTGGTAGATGTCGTCGCGGGTCCAGGGCAGTTCGTGGCTGCCATCCGGATGCGCTTTCACGGCGAGGATCTGATGCAGATTGATCCAGCCACGCGCAAAGGCATACGCGCAACCGGCCAGATACAGACGCCAGATACGCAGTGCTTGCTCAGGCACCAGTTTCGCCGCAGCTTCGAGGTTATCCTCCAGTCGCTCACTCCAGTGATCGAGCGTGCGCGCGTAGTGCAGGCGCAAGCTTTCGACATCGACGATCTCCAGCCCCGCGTCACTGATCTCGGTAGAGATCATCGCCAGATGCGGTAGCTCGCCGTTGGGGAACACATATTTTTCTATGAAGTCGCCAGCGCCTCGTCCAACCGGGCGGCCATCAGTGTGCTTGGCGGTGATGCCATGATTCATTACCAATCCACCCTCCTTCACCGCACCGAACAGAGTTGCGCAGTACTCGGCGAGATTGGCATGGCCAACGTGTTCGAACATGCCGACGCTGACAACCTTGTCGAAGCGGCCGTCCTGCGGCAGATCGCGGTAGTCGAGCAATTGCAGTTCGACCTGATCTTCCAGACCTTCGGCCTTGACCCGCTCCTGCGCCAGGGCCAACTGTTCCTTGCTCAAGGTAATACCGAACACTTTGACCCCGAACTCTCGCGCGGCATACCGCGCCAGACCGCCCCAACCACAGCCGACATCCAGCAAATATTCGCCCGGCTGCAAGCGTAGCTTGCGGCACAGATGGCGGAATTTGGCTTGCTGCGCCTGTTCGAGGGTTTCGCTACCGGTTTCGAAATAGGCACAGGAATACGCCATGTCGCTGTCCAGCCAGAGCTGGTAGAACGCATTCGACAGGTCGTAGTGGTAGGAAATGGCCTTGGCGTCAGTGTCCTTGTCGTGATGCGCACGCACCGGCTGACTGCCTTCGTCTTCGTCGAGCAGCGCATTGCTCAACTCGTCGCAAACCCGAATGACCTCGCTGATCGAGCCCTCCAGTTCCAGCTTGCCTTCGACGAACGCCGCACCCAGCGCATCCAGGCTTGGGTGGGTGAATTGAGTAACCATCTGCGGGTCCTTGACGACGATGGTTACGCTGGGCGTCGGGCCCAGATTGAACTCGTGGCCGTCCCAGAGTCGCAGGCGAAGCGGTAACTGCAGATTCTGTAAGGCCGGTGGAAGTTGCGCGAGCATGGAAAATCCCCCCTTGTTTCAGACGTCTGATCTGAGGGTAGACCAACCTGGAAAAATAGCAGGCTATCGATTCGATCGGCCTTGTCTATCGTGATCGGCACTTCGGCTGAACGCCACAGGCGACGCGCCTTACGATAGATGACTGTCTGCGCACTTGGCGGTTCGATGAATTTTCTTTCATTTATTCTGAGCGTCGAGCCTGAGCAATGGCTCCTGAAAGCGCAGCAAACGTCCGGCGTTGCCCAACACCAACAGGGTGCTCAGGTTATGCAGCAGCGCCGCGATCATAGCCCCGGCCGCACCAAGCCAGCCGAACGCCGCGAAGACCACGATAGCCAGCGTCCAGCCGAGGCCGATAATCACGTTGACTTGCAAAGTACGCCGGCACTGACGACTCAGGCGCACGCAAGTACCGAGGCGACGCAGATCGCTGCCGATCAACACGATGTCGGCTGACGCCAGAGCAATGTCGGCCCCGCCAGCGCCCATCGCCACGCCGACCACGCCGGCCTTGAGCGCGAGCGAATCGTTGATGCCGTCGCCTACCACCATCGGACGAAAGCCGTGATCGATTTCCTTGAGCACGCGATTGAGTTTGTCCTCCGGTAGCGCTTGCGCCTGGACTTCGTTCAGCCCGACGTCCTGCGCCAGGTTTCGCGCGACGCTCTGACGATCACCGGTCAACAGGAGTTGGCGTCCCAGCCCCAATTCGCGTAACTCGTTCAAGGCGAAGCGCGCTTCCGGTTTGATGCTGTCTGCTAGCAGCAGCCAGGCGAGGAATTCGCCGTTCAGGGCCAACCCGGCGATCGGGCCATCGTGCTCAGGAACAAGGGTGGTTGTGATACCCAGTTGCGTGAACAACTCTGGACGACCGAGCGCGGCCTCGCCCTTTTCTGTCGTCGCCACTACGCCCAGGCCTTGGCGCTCATGGATGTTGGCCAGAGGCCAATAGGCCTCCTGATCGGTCATCCCGGCGAGTGCCCGGCTCACCGGATGACTGCTCGCCGCGCCGAGACTGGCGGCCAGTGTCTGCACTTCGGCGGTTTCCGCATTCAGGCTGTCGATCGACTGCAAACGCAAGGTGCCGTACGTCAGCGTGCCGGTCTTGTCGACCACCAGCGAGGTCAGATCGGCGAGTTCTTCGAGGAACGCCGAGCTGCGAATCAGAATCCCGTGACGCGCGGCGACGGCGACACCGGCAATCGCCGTGGCCGGCGCCGACAGCACCAGCGCACATGGACACGCCGCCACCAACACCGCGAGCATCGCTTGCGCATCATGGGTGACGAACCAGGTCACCGCCGCCAGCAACAAGACCAGCACCATGTAACTGCCGGCATAGCGTTCGAGCAATCGCGTGATCGGCGGTTTCGAGCGCTCGGCGTTTTGCATCAGGGCGATGACTTTACCCAAGGTGGATTCGTCGCCGGTGCGGGTGACTTCGACGCGCAGCAATCCATCCAGGTTGATCGCGCCGCCGAACACCAGCATGCCGACGCCAGCTTCCACCGGTACCGACTCACCGGTAATCGACGCCGTATCGAGACTCGCTTGGCCGGACAATACCCGACCGTCCGCCGGCACCCGATCACCGGCCCGCACCTCGACAACATCGCCAGCGCTGAGCGCGCCGTTGTCCACTTCGATGATCGAACCATCTACTTGCAGCTTGCGCCCATGGCTGCGGGTCAACTGGCCAAGCGCATTAATCGCTTCCTGGGAGCCGATCACGCTGCGCTCCTCGAGCACATGGCCGAAGATCATGATGATCGGCAACAACGCCGCAGTGAGCAGATCACCAGTCGCCCAGGCACCGAGCATGGCCAGCGCGATCAACTGATCGGTGATGCCGTGCAGGCTTGGGTAACGCAGGCTGTACCACGCCGAACGCATCACCGGAACCGCTACGAGCAAAGAAGCGAAACCCAGCAGCAGTTGGCTGACACCGATTTGCTCCGGGAGTATCCAGCGCCAGACCAGCCCCAGACCCAGCAGCCCGAGCGCAAGCATCGCCAGGGTCAATTGGCGCGCGGCGCGACGTTGTTCGGCGGAGGACAACAGGCTTGGAGCAGCGGTGGTCGCCGTCATTGACTGGCTCCTTGAATGATCAACCGGGAATCGTCTTTCGGGTTGACGGTGGTGACCGACCCGGCCTGACCGAGGATCTTCGGCAGGCGTTCGCGATACAGACGCAAGAGCATTTGCGGGTCGGCAGACGTGGCCAGACTCGAAACGGTTGCGGTATCGGCCGAGGCTTTTGCAAGACGCTCGCCCGCCTGCGCGTGAGCCACCTGGAGTGTGCGGTCAGCCTGTTCGTTGGCGGACTGGGTAAGTTTCTCGGCATCGGTGCGCGCGTTAGCCACTGCTTTGTCAGCCTGCTGACTGGCGGTCAGCACCGCATTGAAGGCACTGACCGCCGGCTCCGGCAGACTTGATTGCAAATCCACCCGCGACACCTCGATACCGATGCCCTGCCCGCTCGCCTTCAGTTCAGCGAGACGCGCGTTGATGCCTTGCACCAGATCACCGCGCAATCGTTCACGACGCTCGGCCGCCTGATTGTCGGCGCCGATCAATTCCGGGCGAGCGACCAGAATGGTGTCGAGATCTCGCGCGGCGGTCAGGGCCACGGCGCTGCGCGTCACCAGCCGATCGAGTGCTGGCAGCACATGCTCGCCTTGCAACACGAATTCGTAGGGATCGGAGACTTGGTAAAACACCCGCACGTCCAGTTGCACTACGCCGGCGTCACCGGTCAATAAATAACCAGATCCGGCGAGTGCATCGCTCAATGGCGTGGCGAAGGACGCCACCCGGTCTGCCTTCAGCGCTTCGTCACTGCGCAACAGATTTTCCACCCGGCGCTCGATCACCCGATCCGCCGCTGGCAGCAGAATCACCTGTTCAAAAGGTTGCGGCCATGCCCATAACAGTCCGGCATTCTGAACGCGATCCAGCGCACCGAAGTGCAGTACTACTGCGCGGTTTTGCGGATCAATCTGCCGGACATTGGAGAATGCCCATGCCAGCGCCGCCAGCACCGTGATCGCATACAGCGCAATAAAAGCCAGACGTCCCGCCTGAATCCACGGACTGTTCAATGCATGTGTTCCACGTGGAACTTCTTCGCTCATGGCTGCGATCCAGCTTTGTTGTCGAGCGTCGGTGGGCCGTCGACCAATACGCGGAAAGGTGCGGCATCGGTGCGCAGAATCAATTTGGTGTCCGGCGTGACGATGGTGCCGAGGGTGTCAAGGGAGCGCAGCAGGTTATAGAGCTGTGGCGAGCTGGCGTAGGCGCGCCCATAAATCTGCGCAGCCTCGACCCGGGATTGCGCTTCGATATCGGCGGCTTTCACCGTCGCATCGGCCTGGACGATCCGCGCATCGCGTTCGGCGGCAGAACGGATTTGCGCCGCTTCGCGTTTGCCAACAGCCGTGCGTTCGGTAGCAATGGTTTCACGCTCGGCGCGCATGCGGTCGACCGTGGCGCTGAGCGTGACCGATGGCAAAGTCAAACGCTCGATACCCATCTGCACCACGCGCACGCCGTATGTAGCGAGCAACTGTTGGTCGATCTGCTGACGCAACTGCGTTTCAAAATCGCCGATGCGCACTTGTTTGGCATCAGTGTTGACCAGATTGGCCAGATCGAAACTGCTGGCCGTGGTCTCCAGTGCTGAGCCGACAAAAGTGCGAATCTGCCGCGCTGCTTCGTCCGGCTGATTCTGCACGGCACGCATGAAACGCTGCACGTGTTCGGGATCACCCTGCACCTGCCACGCCACGTAGGCCTGAACGATGATGCGCAAACCGTCCTTGGTGCCGACGTCCTGCAAACCACTTGAGGTGGTACGCAGGCGCAGGTCCACCGGGATCGCCGCTTCGAACGGAGCCGGCCAGCGCCAATTCAACCCGGGATCAAGCAAGACCCGCGACGGATTACCGAAACGGGTGATGACCGTGGCATCACCGGAGCGCACTTGCACCAGACTCGCGGCGGCAATGGCAAACGCCACCAGCAACGCAGCCCAGCTCATACGCCGCCACGGAAATGGTCCGACTTCTGGCACCTCGCCGTGATGGTGGTGATGACCATGATGATGGTGATGCCCGCCGTGGCCATGGTCGTGGCCGCTGTGGTCGTGAACGTCATGAACAGGCGACTGGCTCAATGGGTGGCTCCTGGTTGAGCGGTGGTACGGGCGGGCGACGGATCAGTCGGCAGTGTGAAAGTACGCAGATCGATGGTTGGCGCATTTGCGCTGCCGCCGAGTCGATGATCGAGTATCAGCAACTTGGCTTTACTCATGCCCTGACTGAGCTGGCTGAGATATTGCTCCAGCACGAAAGCCTGGCCAGCACTGACGAAGGCTTTCTGTTCGGCGCTGAATTTCAGGTCGGCGGTTTGCGCAGCGGCGTTGATCTCCCGCGCGTTTGCCATTGCCTGATCCCGCGCCGTACTCGCCTGCAACTGCGCCTCGTTAGTGGCCTGCGCAGCCGCGCCGCGTTCGCGAGCGATCAACGCCTGCGCGCCGATCTGCGCCGCTTGCACACTGTGGTAGGCATTCGCCGCGCCGGCCGGTGGATGAATCGCTTCGACGACTGTGGCGAGGATTTCCACACCACTGTTCAATCTGTTCAGATCACTTTGTACTGCGCGACCGATTTCCTCGGCCAGCCCTGCCCTGTCGTCGCCGAGCAGACCGTCGAGGGTGCGCGAGGCAAAATCGTGAACCAGGATGCGGCTGGCGGTGCTGCGAATCAGCGTAGGTACATCGGCACTGTTGTAGGTCGCAGCAAGTGCCGCTTCGTCGTTCAAACCGATGCGATAAACGAAGCGCACGTCCATGTTGACGATTTGCAGGCCCTGTTGCGCGCCGCGGCTGCTGGCGATGACCTGGGACTTGTCATTAACGTGGCTGGCGTCCCACAAACGGTTGGCGGTCAGCGGCGCCGGGCCTTCAGCGGAATCGGACTGCACGGCGATTGGCTTGTCGCCGACACTGGTCGCCAGTTCATGGACCACGCCGTTTTCTACGGAAATCACACGCCCCAATGGCCAGGGCAAACCGGCATGCAAACCCGGGCCGAACACCTGTACCGGTTTACCGAAGCGCTCGTAGATGCCGCGACCTTGCAGGGGAATTTCATGTACCCCTGTCAGCAGCCAACCGCTAAGGGCGACCACTGCCAACACCGGCAACAACGCCCGGCGCATGTAACTGAAGGCCCAGATCTGGCGCAAATCGATGCCGAAACGGTTGTGCATTTCATGCTGCAGCGCCAGCCACGGCTGCGGCGGCCAACGCAGCATATCGGCGATAAAACTGCGCGCCAGCAGGGTCGGTTCCAGTTGTTCACGCCGCGGGCTGAAGACAGACAGTAACGCGCGCAACAGCAGTTCGCCGGCAACCAACATTGGCAGGACTGCGCTGAGCACCGCCACGCGTACCGGCCAGACTGCGTCTTCGCTGGCAAACAACAGACACAGCGCACCGATCAACAGGGTGATGATCACCACCCGGGTCAGTTGCGCCAGCGCAGCCGCTTCCGGCCATTGCTCCGGCGGCTCCTGCGTCAGTTGCCGCTCCAGCACCAGCAGGGCAAACGCCAGCAACAACGCCAATGCCGCACCGATGCTCGCCGACAGCCCCAAGGCCGCCGCAGGCAACGTGAGATTCCACACCTGCTCAATACCAAGCAGAACCAGCAACGCCCAGCCGCCGAGCCACAACGTCGGCGCACCGACTTGTCCAAGCAGATGGCGGCTCTGCTGACTCAATCGCTCCAGCAGCCTTTCGTACCAGCCCTCGGCTGCAGCGCCCTCCTCCACAACGGTCGATTGCGAAGCGGGCGGATGCATCACCCGCGCGCGCCAGTGCGTCACCCACCACGCCGATTGCAGACCGGCGACCAGCACCAGCAACGCTGCGCCCTGATTGACCAACAACGGCAACCACAGGGACTGCGGCGCAAACAGGCCGACGAAAAACGCCAGCACCCAGCCCGACACAGCCACTGCGCCGAGTCCATACGCCAACCGACGCAATTTGCGTGACTGCGCGGCTGCCTGCTGAAAGCGCGGCAGCCCGTTGACTGGCGTGGCGTCCAACTCAAGATCGACTTGCATAACACCCCGAAAATGTAGGCTCAGCGTTCATAGCGTTACGATATAACGCAAACTGTGAAATATTCGTACACAATTACGCTTATTCAAGGATGCCGCAGCTGTCGCTTGCCTGAAGCCTTGACCGAAATGTCCGGCGAAGCTCATATTACGCGCATAATTTTTATCGCGACTAATCTTGGCTATCCCCATCGAGCAATCTGGAGCAAGCGCATGAGCAACTATGACGTGGTAATTCTGGGCGGTGGCCCCGGCGGTTATAACGCGGCGATCCGCGCGGGCCAGCTCGGGCTCAAGGCCGCTTGCGTCGAAGGACGTGCAACCCTCGGCGGCACCTGTCTGAACGTCGGTTGCATGCCGTCCAAAGCCTTGCTGCACGCGTCGGAGCTGTACGCCGCTGCGGTGGGCACGGAGTTCGCCAATCTCGGCATCGAGGTCGAACCGAAGCTGAACCTTGCGCAGATGATGAAACAGAAGGACGAAAGCGTCGCCGGCCTGACCAAGGGCATCGAGTTTCTGTTTCGCAAGAACAAAGTCGACTGGATCAAGGGTTGGGGTCACATCGACGGCCCGGGCAAAGTCTCCGTGACCGACGATCAGGGCAACAAGACCGAGCTCAGCGCCAAGGACATCATCATTGCCACCGGCTCCGAACCCACTCCCCTGCCCGGCGTCGAGATCGACAACCAGCGCATCCTCGATTCCACCGGCGCGCTGTCGTTGAGTGAAGTGCCTAAACATCTGGTAGTGATTGGTGCCGGGGTGATCGGCCTGGAGCTGGGTTCGGTATGGCGCCGACTCGGCGCGCAGGTCACCGTGGTCGAATACCTTGATCGCATCTGCCCCGGCGTCGATGGCGAGGCCGGCAAGACCTTGCAGCGCGCGCTGAGCAAGCAAGGCATCGCCTTCAAATTGAGTTCCAAAGTCACTAGCGCCACCAGTTCCGCTACAGGAGTGCAGCTGAGCGTCGAGCCTGCCGCTGGTGGTACGGCTGAGCTGATCGAAGCCGACTATGTGCTGGTGGCCATCGGCCGCCGGCCGTACACCCAGGGCCTGGGGCTGGAGAACGTCGGCCTGAGTACCGACAAACGCGGCATGCTCGCCAACAAGCAACATCGCACCGAAGCGGCTGGGGTCTGGGTGATCGGCGACGTCACGTCCGGCCCGATGCTCGCGCACAAGGCTGAAGACGAAGCCATGGCCTGCGTCGAGCAGATCCACGGCAAGGCCGGTGAGGTCAATTACGCGCTGATCCCCAACGTCATCTACACCCAGCCGGAGCTGGCCAGCGTCGGCCAGACCGAAGAACAGCTCAAGGCCGAGGGCCGTGCCTACAAGGTCGGCAAGTTTCCCTTCACCGCCAACAGCCGGGCGAAGATCAATCACGAGACAGAAGGCTTTGCCAAAGTCCTCGCCGACGAGCGCACGGACGAAGTGCTCGGCGTGCACCTGGTCGGGCCGAGCGTGAGCGAGATGATCGGCGAGTTCTGTGTGGCGATGGAGTTCAGCGCCTCGGCCGAGGACATTGCCCTTACCTGCCATCCGCACCCGACGCGTTCGGAAGCTCTGCGTCAGGCAGCGATGAATGTCGAGGGGATGGCGACGCAGATGTAGGTTCCAAACCTTGCCGCCGTCTTCGCGAGCAGGCTCGCTCCCACTTTGGAATGCGTTCCCCATGTGGAAGCGAGCCTGCTCGCGAATGGTGCCACCCGGTCTACAGCGGCAGATGCCCCAACGGCAGCGCCCCCGGCGCTTTCACCGTGTGAATGGCAAAGTTGCTGCGAATATCGCTCACCCCCGGCAGTTTCAGCAGGTGCGCGCTGACAAAGCGGTCATAAGCGCGCAAGTCAGGCACCACTACCTGCAACAAAAAGTCCGATTCGCCGGACACCAGAAACGCTGAGACCACCTCAGGCAGCGCAGTAACAGCGGCATAAAAAGCCTCGGCGCGTTCTTCGTTGTGCCGCTCGACCTTGACCCCGACAAACACCGTCAGCCCCAGTCCGACTTCATCGCGATCCAGATTGGCCTGGTAGCCTCGGATCACCCCCGCCTCTTCCAGTATGCGCACCCGGCGCAAACACGGCGAAGCCGACAGGCCGATTTCTTCCGCGAGCTCGACATTGCTCAAGCGCCCGTTGCGTTGCAGCGCGGCGAGAATCTTGCGGTCATAGGCGTCGAGTTTCATCTTTGGCAGATCCCGATAGTCTGACGGTTGAAAACCAGCAGGTTATGCCAAAGCTGCGAACAATTGAAGCCGACTACGCAAGCACCTGCCCTGCCCTCTCGCTCTAGACTGGCCCGAGCAAATCAACAACGAAAGGGGGTGTGATGTGGCAAGTCTGTGGCTGTTCGTTCTGACGCTGGCTGTGGTTCTGCTACTGCCGGGACCAGACATGATCCTGCTGTTGCAAACCGGTGCGCGGCAAGGTCGAGCTGCGGCGCTGGCCACGGCGTTGGGTTTGGCCATCGCCCGCGCCTGCCACGTGGCACTGGCGGCATTGGGGCTGGCGGCGCTGTTCAAAACGGCGCCGTGGACCTTTGACGTGGTGCGCATCGCTGGCGCGGCCTATCTGCTGTGGATCGGCATCCAGTGTTTTCGCAGCTCGCTGGTGCCGAGCCTGCAAGCCCAAGAGCAGGTACCTGCCCACGGCCAGTGGCGCGGTGCGATCCGTCGCGGTTTGCTGACCAACCTGCTCAATCCCAAGGCGTTGCTGTTCTGCTCGGTGCTGTTGCCACAGTTTATCGTCAGCGACGGCGTGCCGGTGCTGACGCAGTTCGCCGTGCTCGGCCTGGTGCTGGTCAGCGTCGGCCTGCTGTTCGACAGTGTTGTCGCCATGACCGGCGCGGCCCTAGGCCGTTGGCTGCAACACAGTCCGACCGCCCAGCGCATTCAGCAATGGCTGTTCGGCAGCCTGTTGATTGGCTTCGCCGTACGCCTGGGCTTTATTCAACAGGCCTAGCCTTTGCGCACCTTGCGCTGACGACGGGTAATCAGCATTAACGCAGCAACAGCGACCAGCAGCACCGCGCCGATCTGCACCGGCCACTTGTACGGCCGCAGTGTTTCACGCACGGCGTCGGTCACCTGGGTGACGTAACGCTTGTCGGCATTTTCGAAGTCCGGGTACGGGCATTGATTGCCGAAGTCTTGCGCCCACGGCACATAAGGACCTTCCTTGACGTAGCGCTGATATAGCGCACTCTGGTCTTCAAGGCTGCTGTTCCAGCCGGCGGCATTGCACAACACCGCAGCAAACGCCTGACTGGTGTGCGGCAAATTATCGGCGGCGCGACTGGCCAGTGCCGTGGCGACAAAACGATAGTGATAACGCTGATCCGGTTGCGCGGCGCTGGCCTGCTGGCGCTGCACTTCCGCCGCTGAAATCAGCGGGCCGACATCCAGCTTCGTGCTCTCCAGCGTGTAATTGCCGCCGAAGGTGGCGTAATCAGGGGCCATCTCATAACCGAGGATGTCCATGCCCCACTCCCGGGCCGTCCATGCGGCGTTGTACAACGCACTGGCGCGTTTGCTCGGCCACCACGCCGACTCGGCCTTGAGCCGTTGCTCGCCATAGAGCCGGGCCTTGTGCTGCAGATCGTCACTGGCGAAATAACCGACCGCTGCCTCGTAACGGCCCTCACGCAGCAAGCGCCGACCGAGCAGATTGCGCAAATTGGCGGCCACCGACAGCGGCACATAGTTATCGCGCTCCTGCTGCGTCAATGGCGGCGGCGCCGGCACGTTCTCATCGACGTACCGCTTGAGCTCATCGACCGTCAGCACCCGCTCGGCAACGGTGGCGGCATCGAACCAGTAAAGGCTGTTGCTGCGATACAGCTGCACGAACGCTTGCAGGTATTCGCCGCGTTGCAGCGCCAGGATCGCGCTTTCGCCGTCGACCCGGCATTTTGGCTGCACCGTTTCAAACGCCCAGTCCGGCGTGCGGCGATAGCCCCAGTCTTCATTCTGCGGAAAGGCCTGGGCGGCTTTGGCGTAGGCGGCGGCAGCGGCAGTCGTGTCGCCGTCACGCACTGCCAGTTTTGCCCGCAGCCACCAGGCCAGCCCGCCGTCGCCGGCGTTTACCAGAAAGGCCTTGGCAGACGCGTAGTCGCCCTGTTGATAACTCATCGCCGCCAGTCGATCGGCATTGTCGAGGCTGCCACGGGTGCTGTTTTGCAAGAGTGTGACGAGTTTCTTTTCATTCGGCGGCTGCTCACCGAAAGACCAGCCCTGACGGCTGACCAGCGACGCCGTGACCAGTTGCTGCACTGCTGGCTGCTGGAGCAGTTTGGCCAACTGAGATTCCGGCAATTCGGCCAGTTCGTTCATCAGTTGCTTGAGCGAGGTGTAACCGACGGCCGAACCGTGCAGGTTCTGTGCTTCGTACAGTTCGATGGCGCCGCTCCAGTCGCCCGCGCTGCGCAACGCCCGCGCCTCTTCACCGAGGCTGGCAACGCCCAGTTCCAACGGATCGCTGAAGCCGTCGATGCTCAGTTGCCGGGCCTGGCGGAAGGCATTGCGCGCTTCTTCCAGCGCTTCGATGCGATCGTGCGCCTCGTTGCTCATGGCGAAGGCGATGCGCCCGAGGGAATACGCCGCCCAGGTGCTGCGCAACGGACGCTGGTCTGCCGGCAGCGCCAGCACCTTGTTGAAATACTCCGTGGCCAATTGATGATCACCGGTGGCAAAAGCCACCGCGCCGGCAACGTACAAACGGATTTCCGCCGGCAGACTGGCGCCCTGCTCCTCGGCCTGACTTGCATCGCTAAGCCCGCGCAGGCGCTTGACCACAGCGTATTGCTCGACGCTCAGGCCCACCTGCTCAGCCTGTTCGCGCGCCAGCTCAGCCGCGTTGTCTTCGGCATAGTCGTTGGGGTTGTGGGTCGCCGCTGTGACATTTTTCAGCCCGGCAATGGTTTTACCGAGGCGACTGACTTCGAAGCTGAAACTGCCTTCGGGCAAATCGGCCAAGGTCTGCGCGCGGTTGTCGAGCAGGCGCATCGGGAAGTCCGGGCCGCAGGCCAGCGCCGAACCCAGCGGCAGGCTGAGGCTCAGGCAAAGCAGATGGCGGGGCCAGTTACGGGTCAACATGCGAACCTCCTTGATCAATATGTGCACAACGCGCCCAACCGACAGCGCGCTGTCCGCCCGCCGGCAAGCGGCCGTCACGCAGGCGGGTGAAGGTAAGCAGATTGGCACTTTGTTGCAACGAGTAACCGGCGAGCGCATCGGCACCTGCACAATCCTGCGCCTTTAGCGTGATTTGTGCGGGCCACGGGCTGTCGAGATTGCCGTGGCTTTCGAGCTGGATGTCATAGAGACCGCCCTGCTCTTTGAATGACAGGCGCAACTGACTGTTCAGCACATCTCCGCGAGCCACCGCGCGTAAAGTACTCAGGCTCCAGGCGCGACGATCGTTGGCCAGCGGCAGGCGAAACCAGATCAGCCCGGCCAGATGCTCGAGCGGATCCTCGCGCAAAGTCTTGGCCAATTGGCTGAGTTGCAGCGGATCGGCGAGCAACTCCCGGCGCTGCCCGCCGCGCTCCAGTTGCACTTCGCTTTCCACTACCGGCGCGCCACCGTCATCGCTCAACAGCGCAACGCCGTAGGCCGGCAGCGCCAGATAGAACGGTTTGTCGCTGATACGTGCCCAGGCCTTGGCCCATTTCAACGCCTGCTCGGGATCGAACAGGCCCAGTCGCGGATCGCTCACGGCGTGGACTTGCAACACGCTGCTGTCGACGCTTCGCAACAGCGCCGGCAACTGCGCGCTATCGAGCCACGCCGGTAGCGCGGTGATGCTCAAAGGCAACGATGGCGGCAAGGTCGCGCGCAGATCTTTGAGCAATTGGGCATACGCAGGCAGCCGTGCTGTACCGGCGTCGTGATCGATCTCGACGCCGCTCAACGTGAGGCCTTGCGCCTGCCAATCGGCGATGACTTGCAGAATCTGCGCGGTGACCTGCTGCTGGTCCAGCGACTGCAGCTGGCCATCGAGGCGAATCACTGCAATCAAAGGGCGGCCATCGGCTTTTAGCAAGGCTGGATCAACCCGCGCCCTGCGCCACCGCTCGCCGGGAAAGGCCTGCAATGCCAGTACGCGCAGAGTGGAGAAATCATGGCGACTGTCGCGCAATGCCGGTTCATGCGCAGGTGTCCATTGGCGTTGCCAGACGTAGAGCTGCTGGTCGAGGGCCGGCGCGACGTGTTGCTCGCAACCTGCCAGCAAGACGCTAAAGATCAGACCCGCAATAAACCGCATACCTTGAAAAATCCCTGAAACCACAGGGCTGCAAGGTTACACAAAACATGGCGTGAGCGAGTCGATCAGACTGCGGCTTCAGAAGACGCAGTTGGTGTGCTGGACGTACCAAGACGTTGCACCAGCGCGGCACCGCGGTTGCGCATAGGCATTTCGATGAAGCGGTAATTCAATTCGCTGAGCAGGGCAATCAGACCGAACGCCCACAGCAAGGTGACCACTGGATGACCTGCCGGACTCGGCAGGCCCGCTTCCTGTAAGCGAAAAATAACTTCACGTACCAGGAAATACACTGGGATGTGGATCAGGTAGATGCCGTAAGAACGACTTCCCACCCAACCCATCAATTGCTGCAAGCGCCCGGCCGATAATAAGTAGTCCTGGTCATAAGAAGCGATCCATACCAGCAAGGCACTCAATAAAGCGATGGCGCCAATGCGAAAGTGGCTTGCGGAAAATGCGTCGGTGGCCAGGTAACTCATCAGCAATCCAACGACAATCAGTGCTGAAATTCCGCCCCCGCGCCGACTCAGGGACCGCGGATGCCAGCGCTGATAACCTGGTTGAGTACTCCACATTGCCAACAGCACGCCAAGGGCCAGCGCATCGGTTCGAACGACCATCAGCAGCGGCGTGCGCACCATCAGCAATTGCACTGCAACCAACGCCAGCAACACCCACACCAAATGTCTGCGGCACAGCAGAATCAGCAGTGGAAACAACAGGTAGAACTGTTCCTCAAGAGCCAGACTCCAGTAGACGAAACTGCTGCCGTATTCATAACGGAAGAATGCATCGGCAAAGCGGAAATTGGCGTACTGCAACACTCCTGCGAGCGTCGCCTGCAGATTGGCCTGCAGCGTGCCGAACGCCCCGGAGCGATTGAAGAACATGCACATCAGCAGCACCAGGGCCAGCCACAGCCAGGCCGAAGGCAGCAGGCGAAAAGCGCGGCGCAGCCAGAAATTGCG
This sequence comes from Pseudomonas sp. PS01270, assembly GCF_029959775.1. Lineage (NCBI taxonomy): Bacteria > Pseudomonadati > Pseudomonadota > Gammaproteobacteria > Pseudomonadales > Pseudomonadaceae > Pseudomonas > Pseudomonas sp. PS01270. Next base: position 40,932 of record NZ_JASCPT010000002.1, read on the forward strand.
CATTTGCTCCCAGTATTGCTGACGGCTGCTGCAATCACGCAGCGCAGGAATCAGACTGCGCGCAATCACGAAGCCGGAAATGGCAAAAAACAGGTCCACGCCCCACCAGGGTTGTGCCCAGGCATGAATGGCTTCAAGCAAAGGCACCGGATCGCGGAACAGATTGCCTGCCAAGTGATGAAACAGCACCCCCAGCACGGCAATGGCGCGCAGCACCTCAATGTCCATGATGCGTTTACTGCTCATCCGGCATCTCCGCATCCAGCGGTTTACGCGCAATGATCACCTGACTTTTGGGCATGAACTGGTCAAGCACCTGTTTGATCGCAAGTCCGTCGGGCCGGTCGAGCATCTCTTCCCAGGTCCTCGCCCATCCACCCATCAGATGAGGAAAAGGCGCGTGAATGCGATCACGCACCGCACCACCCGGATCCTTGCCGGCCGCTTTTTCGCTGGCCCAGAAAAAGATCATCCCCATCACCCAGAAAAACCCCGTCGCCTGCCGATGCTCAATGATCAGTCCGGCGTCTTCGACCAGTGCGGCGAAGCGCTCTGGAGTGAAGATCTGCACGTGGTTGGGCGACTGGTAATAACTCTGCGGAGCGATGCCTTTTTGCAGATGTTCGCCCACTGGAGCCGGCACACTCAGCAGGTACAACGCACCGGGGCGCCCCATACGCGCCAGTTCGGCCATGAACGCTTCGGGTTCGTCGACGTGCTCCAGCACCTCCATGCACACGACACGGCTGGCGCAGCCGTCGGCCAACGGTAACGGTAAGGTGTTGCTGACCAGTCCCAGATTCGGCCGGGTGCTGCGGTCTTCGACCTGCCGTGCCAGCTCGCGCACTTTGTCGTGTTCACTGTCGGTGAAAATCACCGATGCGCCCTGGCGTACGGCAAACAATGTTGCGGCGCCCTCGCCGCAACCGACGTCGAGCAAGGTGTCGTCAGGCGTAATGGCAAAGCCCTTGAGCAATTCGCCGCTGTCATTGAGAAACCAGCCGTCCAGCACGGCATCACGCAAACCGACATCACGGGGCGACCAGACAAATAAAGGCTCGGGTTCAGCGTCTGGCGTCGGCTCAATCACCGGTTCCGCTATCGGTTCAGCCGCTGGCGGCGGTTGCGAAGATTGCGCTTGGGCAAACAATCGATGAAGCAATCTGCGAATCATGCGCCGATAACCTCCGTCGCCATTTCGGCGCGGGCTTGCAGCAGGCTCGCCAGAAACGCCCGTAATCGCTGCTCGGCCACCGCTTGACTGCAAAACGCCTCGAGACTCACGACAGCCTGTGCCGACATGGTGGCGTAACGCTGGAGATCGTTTTTCGCGACGTCGTAACTGGCAGTGTAAGCGGCACAGATCGAAGCCCAGCTCGTTGCGTAGCGCAAGGTTCGATAGGCCGAACGCGGGTCGTGAGGCCAGGCCGTGAATTGCTCGGTTGCCTCGATCAGAAAAGCGTTATCGGCATTCATATAGTCGATCATTGCCGTGGTGCACGGTGCCACCGCCGGCTTGCCGCACGACATGAATTCCATCAGCGGCAGGCACTGGCCTTCGCCGTAGGAAGTGTTGACGACGTAACGGGTCGCCTGCACCAGACGTTCGTAATCCGCGTCTGCCAGATAGCCGTAGATAAGCACGATGCGGCAGCGATAAGGCTGATTCTTGTAAAGGTGATGGAGGATGTCGGTGAGGGCTTCTTCAGCATCGTGATGGGTGAGTTTCAGCACCAGGGCTGCATCAGCGTTTTCACGCATAGCGGCACAGAAGGCACTGATCATGTCCTCCCAGTTCTTGCGCCCGTCCCGGGGGTTGAACACCGAGGTGTACACCACACCTTCAAGCACCAGCTCTTGCTCGGTGACCGGCGCGAGGAAATCGATTCCACGCCCACGGCGCAACGGCACAGGAGCGAAAGCATCCAAGGCGATCTCGCGACTGTCGACTACCAGGCCTTTGATTTTCAGCCGTACTGAATCGACGGCTGGCTGCCCCTGCAATTGAACGCCGCGCGCTGCGAACCGATCCCAGACCGGCGCTGGGACGGCGACTATCGGGTACTCGACAGACATTGCTTTGCGCACGGCATCGACCGTGTAACTGGAGTGCGTGATCGCAGCACCGCAGGCGGCAAGTACTGTGCGCCAGTCGTTCAGCGGATCGCCAGCAAATGGCTCATCGGGAATCGTGCTGAACTCCCAGGCAAAGACCGGCAGGGTCGGACACGCCAGATGCACCGGGGTGCGATGCGGTGGCGAGAACGACAGAAATACGCAAGCCTCGCCACGTGACTGGCACTCTGCATACAACGCATCGACTTCGCTGTTCGGGTCCATGACCTCGATCACCCGACCCAGACGTTCGAGCACTGGCCGATACTCCTTGAGCACGAAGTAATAGCTGTACTCCGAGCGCCCCAGGTTGCGGCTGATGGTGTGCTGGTTGGTTTCCGAATGGATGATGATCAGCATGGGGCGCTATCCCTGACCTGCGCAACGTGACCGGGCTGTGGTTCGAGCCCGAAAAAATCCACGACGCGCTTTTGCAGAACCGCGATCGCACTGAAATGCTCCATGCGCTGCGCGGCAGCCAACGACATTTGCTGATAATCCTGAGGCTGTGTCGTGGCCATCCGGTAACTGTCTTCGTAGGCTTGTTTCAAGGAGCCCCAGTCTGGCCGGTGACGATGCGCACGAAACAGCATGCGCGGGTCATGGGGCCACGTGCACGCCTCAACGCTGGATTCGACCACGAACGCCACGGACTCATCGATATAGTCCTGCATCGCCGTGTGGTCGGGAGCGATCACCGGCTTGCCGCAGGCCATGAATTCCATCAGCGGAAGGCACAGACCTTCACAATGCGAAGCATTGACGTAAAAACTCGCCGACTGGTAAAGCCGCGCATATTGCGCATCGTCCATGTAACCGTGAATCATCACGACCCGGCAGGAAAAAGGCGCCAGTTGCGCCAGTGGCGTCATCAAGTGTGCATAGACGGCCGCCAGGTCGCTCTGGGTAAATTTCATTACCAGTGTGGCGTCGGGCGTGTCACGAAAAGCTGCGCAGAAAGCGGTGAGGATCTGCAGCCAATTCTTACGCCCGTCCTCCGGGCGGAACACCGATACGTAGACGACACCGTTGACCTCGGCTTGAACCTGCAATGAGGTGTCCGGCATATCTCGCGGTGGCGGTTGCACTGACACTGGCAAAGGTTGAGGACCGGCGATGCCGGGCAGATACCTGGCAAGCCAGTCATGCCAGGAATGCCGGAGCAAATCGCGGATCCCCTCCCAGTACCAATTCTGCAAAAACCACACCCGCGGCACCGGGGGTGTCTGATCATGGCCGGCATTGAGCAGCCACAGGCGCAGGTAATGTTTTGCGATGACGAAGCGTCGTTTCCACGTCAGCGGTGGTGGTCGCGAAGCCTCCAACTGAGCTTCGATTTCCGCCAGTTCTTCGGCGGTGAGCGGCTTGGGCAGCAGATTATCCGGATGCAGATTCATCTGGCGGGAATCGAAAATGCACCCCTTGAGTGTCAACGTCGTATCTGTGTTGACCGGTGTGCTGAGGTGCTGCTTACCGATGGACGCAAGCTCCTCTCCGAGTGGGGCGGGCAATACCAGCACAGGGAAATCCTCTCCCATCGAGCGACGAATCGCTCGGGCGGTATGGCTGGACAGTGTGATCACGCGGCCATGCCTTGCCAACATGCGCGTCCAGTCCTGGCCAGGATCATCGCCCCATTGTTCATCGGGAATCGAGTCGTACTCCCAGGTCACGACACAAACGGTCGGGCATTGAAGGTCGATCGCCGTTTTCTGTGGTCGGGTGAACGAGAGGAACACACTCTCCTCGCCGGCCGCGTGGAATTGCCGAAACAGCGGATCGACCTCTGCGACATTACCCACTACATGGACTCGCCCGACTGTTTCGAGCAACGAACGGTAGGCCTTCAGAACGAAGTAATAACTGGCGTCGGGATGGCCGAGACTCTCCCTGATGGAGTGTTCGTTGATGTCCGAATAAAGAATGAAATTCATGGCTTTCCACAATGAAACCGCGTTACCGGCAGCTTCATACTAGTGACGGCCAAGCGTCGAACCGGCTCGGTGGCGGTTCTTCGTCTCAAGTCACGTCTTGTTCTTGTTTTAGTGGTCGGTTTCACCTTTGCGCACAATGAGCCAGAACTTCCATGGCGATCGTGACGAGGGCCATTCTAAACACATCCGTCGTGGCTCCGGGAACCGCCCGGTGAGAATAAATCTGACTACGCTGATGAGAACTGACCAGTCACGGTTTGCCCTGTTGAAATTGCCGAGCAATTGGCACAGATTGGCAACCAAACAACTACAACAACGGCTTCGCCTGCTGTTTCACCGGATATTTCCTCCGGTCTGACAGCGCTTTCCTCAAAGCGTGTAAGGAAAGCGGCGCGAGTCATGACCAAGGGGTCGCTGTTTGAAAAAACGTCTGTTCGTCACGGGCCTCAGCGGCTTCGTGGGACAACACATTCAGTCTCGTCTGGCGTCGCCGGGCTCGTCGTGGGAGCTGCTGCCTGCCGCATCGGCCTACGACCTTACGAACGCCGACAGCCTCATCGACCTTTGGCCTGAGTTGCCGGATGCAGTCATTCATCTGGCCGGCCAGACCTTCGTGCCGGAAGCCTTTCGTGACCCGGCCCGCACCTTCGATATCAATCTTTTCGGCACCCTCAACCTGCTGCAGGCGCTCAAGGCTCGCGGCTTTTCCGGCACTTTCCTGTACGTCAGCTCCGGCGACGTTTACGGGCAAGTCGCCGAAGAGCATCTGCCAATCACCGAGCAACAACCGCCGCTGCCGCGCAATCCTTACGCGGTGAGCAAACTTTCAGCGGAGTTCCTCAGTTTGCAATGGGGCCTGAGTGAAAGCTGGCCAGTGCTGGTAGCGCGTCCGTTCAACCACATCGGCACCGCGCAGAAGGACAGCTTCGTCATCGCCAGCGCCGCCCGGCAGATCTGCCGTATCAGACAGGGTCTGCAAGCGCCGCAATTGCAAGTCGGCGATATCGACGTTACGCGGGATTTTCTTGATGTCGGCGACGTGATCGCAGCGTATTTCGCCCTGCTGGAAAACGGCACACCCGGGCAGGTCTACAACATCTGCTCGGGCCGCGAGCAAAGCATTCGCAGCCTGATCGAGCAATTGGCCGATCTGGCCGAAGTCGACGTAGAACTGGTGGCGGATCCGGCGCGCATGCGGCGCGCCGACCAGCGCCGTGTCTGCGGCAGTCACGCAAAACTGGCCAGCGCCACAGGATGGGCGCCCGCCACCACCACACAACAATCCCTGCGGGCGATCCTGTCCGACTGGGAGATGCGAGTACGACAACAATGACAAAAAGTGCACTGATTACCGGGATCACGGGCCAGGACGGCGCCTATCTGGCCAAACTGCTGCTGGACAAGGGTTACAAGGTTCACGGCCTCGTCGCCCGGCGCAGCAGCGATTCACGCTGGCGCCTGCGCGAGACGGGTATCGAAGCCGATATCGTCTACCTCGACGGCGACATGGCGGACGCCTGCTCGGTGCAGCGTGCGGTAATCAAATCGGCACCGGACGAGGTCTACAACCTCGCCGCACAGAGTTTTGTCGCCGCCTCGTGGGATCAACCGGTGACCACCGGCATCGTCGATGGGCTGGGCGTGACACACCTGCTCGAAGCGATCCGCCAGTTCAGTCCGCACACGCGTTTTTATCAGGCCTCGACCAGCGAAATGTTCGGCCTGATCCAGGCTGAGCAACAGGACGAGAACACGCCGTTCTACCCGCGCAGCCCTTACGGCGTGGCCAAGCTCTACGGCCACTGGATTACCGTCAACTACCGCGAAAGCTTCAACCTGCACGCCAGCAGCGGCATCCTCTTCAACCATGAATCACCGCTGCGCGGCATCGAATTCGTTACCCGTAAGGTCACTGACGCCGCCGCGCGCATCAAGCAGGGCAAACAGCAGGACCTGGCGCTGGGCAACATCGACGCGAAACGCGATTGGGGCTTTGCCGGCGATTACGTCGAAGCCATGTGGCTGATGCTGCAGCAGGACAAACCCGACGACTTCGTGGTCGCCACGGGCGTCACCACCACCGTGCGCGAAATGTGCCGCATTGCCTTCGATCACGTTGGCCTTAACTACCGCGATTACGTGAAGATCGACCCGGCGTTTTTCCGCCCGGCCGAAGTCGAAGTGCTGCTCGGCAACCCGGCCAAGGCTCAGCGAGTGCTGGGCTGGAAACCGAAAACCGACCTGGATACCCTGATCCGCATGATGATGGATGCGGACATGAAACGCGTCGCCAAGGAGTAGGCCATGCTGATTCCGGTGATTCTGTCCGGCGGTGCCGGCACCCGTTTGTGGCCGGTGTCCCGCGAGGGCCACCCCAAGCCGTTCATGACCCTGCCCGACGGCCAGTCGCTGCTGGGCAAGACCTACCAGCGTGCGGCGGCGTTGCTGGACGGCTGGGGCGACATCGTCACCGTGACCAACCGCGAGTATTACTTCCAGAGCAAGGATCACTACTGCGCGGCGCATGTGTCGCGCCATCGCGGGCACTTTCTGCTGGAGCCGAGCGGGCGCAACACCGCACCGGCGATCGCAGCGGCAGCACTGTCATTGCAGGTGCTGCATGGTGACGACGCAATCATGGTGGTGATGCCGGCGGATCATTTGATCGTCAATCAGGACGCCTTGAAGAGTGCGGTCGAGCACGCAGTGAATCTGGCGAAGGACGGTTATCTGGTGACCTTCGGCGTAGTTCCGACCGCGCCGGAAACCGGCTTCGGCTACATCGAGACCGGTGCGCCGCTGGACGCCAGAGGCGCGGCCAAGGTGCAGCGTTTCGTCGAGAAACCCGACTTGCAGACCGCCACGCATTACCTGGAGAGCGGCAACTTCCTGTGGAATTCGGGAATGTTCTGCTTCACCACCGCGACGCTCATTACCGAACTGCAACTGCACGCACCCGAGTTGCTGGAACAGACCCGCGCCTGCATGGCCGTCAGCGCACCGGTCGAAACGGTCGGCTGCCTGCAACAGGAGTTGTCACCGGCCCTGTTTGCCGAAATCACCGACATCTCCATCGACTACGCGCTGATGGAGCGCTCGGAAAAAGTCGTGGTGGTACCTGCCGGTTTCGACTGGAGCGACATCGGTTCGTGGAACGCGGTCGCCGCGCTGATTCCCGCCGACGCCGACAACAACCGCGCCAGCGGCGAAGCGATCTTCATCGACAGCCACAACAACTTCGTGCAGAGCGAAGGCCGGCTGGTGGCGACCGTCGGTGTGGATAACCTGATCATCGTCGACACCGCCGATGCGGTGCTGGTGGCCCATGCCGACCGTGCACAGGATGTACGCCGCGTGGCCAAGCAACTCAAGGACAAGTCCCACGAAGCCTATCGCCTGCATCGTACTGTCAGCCGTCCCTGGGGCACCTACACCGTTCTGGAGGAAGGCCCGCGTTTCAAGATCAAGCGCATCGTGGTCAAACCCGGTGGCAAGCTGTCTTTGCAGATGCATCATCATCGCAACGAACACTGGGTAGTGGTCGAAGGCATGGCCAAGGTCACCAACAACGGTTCCGGCACGACCCTGGTCGCCAAGAATGAATCAACGTTCATTGCTGCCGGCCACAAGCATCGCCTGGAGAACCCCGGAGTGATCGACCTGGTCATCATTGAAGTGCAAAGCGGCGAATATCTGGGCGAGGACGATATCGTTCGCTTCGAAGATCAATACGGCAGGACGGTCTGAATGCTGCTTTCCCTGTACCGCTCGCTGTACAGCTACCGTGGGTTCATCCTCGGCAGCGTGCAGCGCGAGTTTCAAGCGCGTTATCGCAACTCGCTGTTCGGCGCGCTATGGCCGATCTTCAATCCGCTGTCGATGATCATCGTTTACACGGTGATTTTTTCGCACATCATGCGCGCCCGTTTGCCCGGGGTAGCTGACGGCATGGCTTACAGCATCTACCTGTGCGCCGGCCTGTTGGCCTGGGGGCTGTTTTCCGAAATCACCCTGCGCAGCCAGAACATGTTTCTCGACAACGCCAACCTGCTGAAGAAAATCAGCTTCCCGAGGATTTGCCTGCCGGTGATTGTGTTGATAAACGCCGGGATCAACTTCGCGATCATCATCAGCCTGTTTCTCGGGTTTCTGCTGATCACCGGGCGCTGGCCGGGAATGGCTTTACTGGCACTGATTCCGCTGATTGCTCTGCAAATGATGTTCTGCGCCGGGCTGGGCATGGTCCTCGGCGTTTTGAACGTGTTCTTTCGCGATGTCGGTCAACTGTTCGGCATCTGTCTGCAGTTCTGGTTCTGGCTGACGCCGATCGTCTACCCGATCACCATCTTGCCGGAGTGGCTGCAGAGTCTGCTGCGATTCAACCCTCTGACAAACCTGATTGCAAGCTATCAGAATGTCTTCCTTTACGGCCAGTGGCCAGCCTGGAGTTCACTATTGCCGGCATTCATGATCGGCGCGGTCTTCTGCGCAATCGGACTGCGCCTGTTCCGCCAGCGGGTCGGTGAAATGGTGGATGAACTCTGATGGGACATATCCGTGTTACCGGGCTGGGCAAAGCCTACAAACAATACCCCAGTCGCTGGAGTCGTCTGGCCGAATGGCTGATTCCCTTTTCCCGATTGCGGCACAACCGGCACTGGGTATTGAAGGACCTGACCTTCGAAATACCTGCGGGCCAGGCCGTGGGCATCGTCGGAGTCAATGGCGCAGGCAAGAGTACGCTGCTGAAGATGATTACCGGCACGTCCCGACAAACCTGCGGCACCATTGAGCTGACCGGCCGGGTCGCCGCATTGCTGGAACTGGGGATGGGCTTTCATCCTGACTTTACCGGCAGGCAAAACGCCGTGATGGCCGGGCAATTGCTCGGCATGCAACTTGAAGAAATCAACGCCTTGATGTCGCAAATCGAGAGCTTTGCGGAAATCGGCGAGGCGATCGATAAGCCGGTGCGTACATATTCCAGTGGGATGCAGATGCGTCTGGCGTTCAGCGTCGCCACCGCACGCCGCCCCGATATTCTGATCGTCGACGAAGCATTGTCTGTCGGGGATGCGTATTTCCAGCACAAGAGCTTTGAGCGCATCCGCAGCTTTCGCGAGGCTGGCACAACCTTGCTGATCGTGTCCCACGACCGCTCGGCGATTCAGTCGATCTGCGATACCGCGATCTTGCTTGATGGTGGCCGTCTGGCCATGCACGACAGGCCTGAAGCCGTAATGGATTATTACAACGCTCTGCTCGCCGAGCGCGAGGGCCAGATAGTGCGCCAGGAAATGCTCAGTGGCGGCCACGTGCAGACCGTGTCGGGTACCGGTGAAGCCGGCATTGTGCGGGTGCGCCTGCTCGACGAATCCGAGCGCTTGATCGAGGCCGCCGAAGTCGGCCAGCCAGTGGTCCTGGCAGTGGACGTCGAGGTACGTCAGGACATCGAGAGGCTGGTGCTCGGTTTCATGATCAAGGATCGTCTCGGCCAGCCCATGTATGGGATCAATACCCATCGCCAGAACCAGGCGCTGGAAAATCTGCGCGCCGGTGAGCGCATCAACTATCGCTTCGCGTTTGTGATGGGCCTTGGAAAAGGCAACTATTCCGTAGCGCTGAGCCTGTCGAGGCTGGACTCGCATCTGGATCGAAACTTCGAATGGCGTGATTTCGGTCTGGTGTTTCATGTCATCAACAATCGACGCGAAGATTTCGTCGGCTGCTCATGGCTGAATGCGCAGACCACAATCAGCCGTCATACCGAAGTCGGCCACGTCGAGCACACACCATGACCCGGCTGCTGGTCGAATGCACTCACGTATTCAGACATCCGAAGGTCAATTCGGGGATCCAGCGCGTGGTGCGCAACGTCATCAAGCAGCTGCCCGCCAGCGCTGACGGCGTTGAGTGCATGCCGGTGGTGGTGATCAATCGCCAGCTCTACCGCGTGCTGCAACTGGCGCCACTCGATACACCGTTCTGGAACAGCCTGGAAACCTTCGGTGAACGCTTGGAGCGCCTCGCCCATCGTTTCTGGCAGTGGCATCAGCGCCGCGATGCGCTATGCACGTCGAAACTGGCGCGGCGGCTCCTTTATGTCAGCTATCGGTTGACCCAGTTTGCCGTGCTCGGCCTGCCGATTCGGCTGGTCAGACGGATCAATCGCAGGCAGCTGCTTAAACGTTGCTCGCCGCTTCAACACCACCCGGGCGATCAGCTGGTGCTGCTGGATTCATCCTGGCACTCGGACTTTTTCGCCCATGTCGAGCAGCTCAAACGCGACGGCGTCGGCATGATCGCGGTGATCTACGACCTGATTCCGCTGACGCATCCGCAGTTTTACGACACGCGTCTGGTCGAAGTTTTCAATGAGTGGTTCGACTGGATTACCCACACGGCCGACGGCTACATGGCAATTTCCGCCACGGTGCGTGATCAGGTGCGTGGTGAATTGCAACGCAGAATCGGTGCCGAGCAGACTGAAAAGCGCTGGTTCGATCATTTTTATCTGGGGTCCGAGCTCGACCTGCATCACGGCGCGGCAACGATCGAACCACGCCTCAAGGATCTGTTCTTCGGGTCCGAAGCGGTTTTCCTGATGGTCAGCACTATTGAGCCGCGCAAGAACCATGGGTACCTGCTCGACGCCTTCGAACGCGCCTGGGCTGCCGGCTCGACGGCACGCTTGTGCATCGCCGGACGTATCGGCTGGAAATGCGACGCGCTGCTCGAGCGAATCCGCAATCATCCGGAACTGAATCGGCGCCTGTTCATGTTCAATGACCTGAGCGACACCAGCCTTGAATATGCATACGCGCACGCCAGTGCGCTGGTCTTCCCCTCGTTCGTCGAAGGCTTCGGCCTGCCGCTGGTGGAAGCCATGCAGCGCGGTTTGCCAGCGATGGGTAGCGACATCGCGGTATTCCGCGAAATCGGTGGCGAGTTCATGGCGTATTTCGATCTGCTGGATCCACAAAGCCTTGCCGATCTGATCGAAACCTATCAGCGCAGCGGACAGTTTCCCGCCGCCCGCGACGTCGCTGGCTGGCGCTGGATCGGCTGGCGCGAGGCCAGTGAGCAGTTGGCGACACGCAGCCTTGCCCATGTTCAGCAGGCCCCGCGCGTGCAAGCGAGGCCGCATGCGCATTGCTCTTAACGCCCGCATCCTGCAAGCACCGCGCACCGGCATTGGCCACTACGTCGCCGAACTGGTCAACGCCTTGCACAGCGAACCCGATGTGGACGTAAGCCTGTTTCACGGATGGGGCTGGAGTTCGGCCCTGCCGGCCGCAGCCATGCCCGGCTACTCGCGCATGACGCCATTGCTGCGGCAAATTCCCGGGGCTTATCAGGCACGCCGCTGGCTGGAGCAGAAACGTTTTGATCAGGGGCGTGCACAAGGGCTCGATCTTTATCACGAGCCGAGCCTGTGGCCCCTGGCCTTCGACGGCCCGACCGTGATCACCCTGCATGATCTGACGCACCTGCATTTTCCAGAAACCCAGCCACCAGCACGTTTGAGGGAAATCGAACGTCGTCTGGCCGCCGGCGTGGAGCAGGCGCGGGTCATTCTGACCGATTCGCAGGCGATCGCTGACGAAGCGCAGGCCTACTTCAATCTCCCTGCACAGCGATTCGTGGTGGCGCCGTTGGGTGTGGCCGAACGCTTCCGTCCTCGGCCACTTGAGGAAATCGACAGTGTGCTCAAGGCTCACGCCGTCCAGGCACGGGAATATTTCCTCTGTGTCGGCACCCTCGAGCCACGCAAGAACCTGAGCCTGGCGTTGCAGGCCCACGCCCTGCTGCCAGACGCTGTGCGCCAGCGCTTTCCCTTGTTGATTGCGGGCATGGCCGGCTGGCAGCGCGAGCAGTTCAGCGAGCCACTACGCCAGGCATTGGCCAGCGGCCACGTGTGCCTGCTCGGCTATCTGCCCGATGAGCAATTGGCGCAACTGTTGGCCGGCGCCCGGGCGCTGGTATTTCCATCATTGTATGAAGGCTTTGGCTTGCCGGTGCTGGAAGCCATGGCCAGTGGCACGCCGGTGGTGACCACCCGTTCTTCGGCGATGCCGGAAGTGGCCGGTGCGGCTGGCAACTATATTGAAGCGGACGATGCCGAGGGCCTGCGCGATGCAATGAGCCGTCTGCTTGACGACTCGCTGCATTGGCAGGCCTGCCGCGAAGCGGGATTGCAGCAAGCAGGGCTTTTTTCCTGGAAGCGTTGTGCACAGGCTACGGCTGGTGCCTACCGCCAGGCCATGGGAGGTTGAATGCGCGTTCTTCATTTCTTCAAGACGTACCTGCCCGATTCGGTCGGCGGCATCGAACAAGTCATCTTTCAGTTGTGCGAAAGCGGCGCCCAGCATGGCATCGATGGGCAAGTGCTGACCCTCAGCACCAATCCGACGCCGCCTGTGGTGCAACTGGGCCAGCACGAAGTACATCGGGCGAAGCTGGATATTCAGTTCGCCTCGACCGGTTTTTCCTGGAGCGTGTTCAAGCAGTTCCGTGAGCTGGCCGCCGAAGCCGACGTGATCAACTATCACTTCCCGTGGCCATTCATGGATCTGGTGCATTTCGCCAGCGCCGTGAACAAGCCGAGCGTGGTCACCTATCACTCGGACATCATTCGCCAGAAGCATCTGCTCAAGCTCTATCGGCCACTGATGAATCGCTTCCTCGCCAGCGCCGACCGCATCGTTGCTGCATCGCCAAACTATCTGCACACCAGCGATGTCCTGCAGCAGTTTCAGGACAAAACCCGCGTTATCCCCTACGGCCTGAATAAAGCAGGTTATCCACAGCCCGATACCGAACGCATGAACCGCTGGCGCCAACAACTTGGGGATAAGTTTTTTCTGTTCGTCGGGGTGATGCGTTATTACAAGGGCCTGCACATCCTGCTCGACGCGCTCAAAGACATCGATTATCCCGTGGTGATCGTCGGTGCCGGTCCGCTGGAGCAGGAACTGCATGCACAGGCCGCCGCGCTGGGCCTGCGCAATATTCACTTTCTCGGCCGTCTGAGTGACGAGGATAAAGTGGCGCTGCTGCAATTGAGCTACGCGATTGTCTTCCCTTCGCACCTGCGCTCCGAGGCTTTCGGGATTTCGTTGCTCGAAGGCGCGATGTACGGCAAACCGATGATCTCCAGCGAAATTGGCACCGGCACCAGTTTCATCAATATCCACAACGAAACCGGGCTGGTGGTGCCACCGAGCAATCCACAGGCCTTTCGTGAAGCCATGCGTACGCTTTGGGAAAACCCTGAGCGTGCTGCCGAGATGGGGGTCAAAGCGGAAGCGCGCTATCGGCAGCTGTTCACCGCCGATGAGATGGGTCGCAAGTGGACAGAGCTGTATCAGGAACTGCTGGCTGAAAAGGCTCTGTCCTACGCTTGAGTGGAGGTCACGCGGTTTTCTGCAACCCGGCCACCGTGCGCGGCATAGCGACAAAACCCGGCAAGGCTTCGATCCGTGTCAGCCAGGCGCGAACGTTGGCGTAGTCATCCAGCGAGACATTGCCCTCCGGCGCATGTGCGATGTAGCTGTAGGCAGACACGTCAGCGATGGTCGGCTCTTCGCCCGCCAGATATGCAGTTTTGCCCAACTCCAGTTCCATGACCTTGAGCAGGTTGTGCGCACGGCCAATGACTTCCTCGGCATTCAGTTGCGCACCAAACACCGTGATCAGGCGTGCCGCCGCCGGGCCAAATGCAATCGGTCCCGCCGCTGCCGACAACCAGCGCTGCACATGCGCTGCGCCCACCGGGTCGGCCGGCAGCCAGCGTCCGTTGCCATATTTCTGCGCCAGATAAACCAGAATCGCGTTGGAATCAGCCAACACCACGCCATTGTCATCAATCGCCGGCACTTGGCCGAAGCTGTTGATCGCCAGGTACTGCGGCTGCTTGTGCTCACCCTTGGCCAGATCGACGAAGATCAGCTCGGTCGGCAGTTGCAGCAGCGACAGCATCAACTCGACACGGTGGGCGTGGCCGGAACGGGGGAAGTTGTAGAGTTTGATCGCTTGCATGGTCGACTCCGCTGAAAAGTGACGTCGCTACGGGAATGAGCGCGCCGATGGAGTCATCATCTATGGGTTGCCGGAACAACAGAATAACCAGCCGCTGCAATCGATTATTTCATCTCGTGCAATAACGCCGCTGCGCTCAAGGCCGGATGCTCGCGCAGCGCCTTCACGGCGAAGTCGACAAAACTGCGGATCCGCGCCGGTGCCTTGCGCCCGCCCTGATACACCACATGAATCGGCAACGGCGGCAATTCAAACTCGGCGAGGACGATTTCCAGCTCGCCCGCTGCGACCTTGTCCGCCACTTGATAGGACAGCACTCGCGTCAGGCCCAGGCCTTTGCGCGCAGCGGTGATCGCCGACTGATTGGCCGTGACGGTCAGGCGCGGTTCGGTGCGCACACTGAGTGCTTCACCGCCGTCGAGAAACGGCCAGTTGCGTTGCTGACCGATCGCCGACGTCGCCACCACCGGCAGCCCGGCCAATGCCTGCGGATGCTCCGGGCGGCCATGTTCAGCCAGAAACCCCGGCGAAGCGCAGATTACCCGCCGCACTTCCCCAACTCGGATCGCATGCTGATTGCTGTCCGGCAGCTCACCGATGCGTACCGCGACATCAATGCCCTCCTCGACCATGTTGACGACCCGGTCCAGCAACAACGCGTTGATCGACACATCCGGATAACGACAAAGGTAATCGGCCATCACTGGCGTCACGAACAGATCGCCAAACAGCACCGGCGCAGTAATCGTCAACTGCCCGCGCGGCAAGGCATGGCTGCCCGCCGCCGAATCCTCGGCCTCCTGCACCTCAGCAAGAATCCGCCGGCAGTCATCGAAATAACGCTGCCCGGCTTCGGTGAGATGCACGGTGCGCGTGGTGCGCACCAGCAGCTGCGTACCGATATGCTGCTCCAGCGCCGCCACCGCCCGGGTGACACTCGCCGCCGACAGGCCCAGACGCCGCGAAGCCGCCGAAAAGCCTTGCTCCTGGGCGACAACAACGAAGATCTGCATTTCCTGAAAGCGGTCCATGGGATTCCTCGGCGGCGGATACGACAATCGCAGCCGAGGCTGCGATTGTGGGAGAGCTGGTTACCAACAACATAGTTTGACACAGACCCTCGCGTAAATCGGGGCCTGTAGGATGATCCGGGATAACAACAACAGCAACATAGATTGACCCAAATGGGCTGTGCTCCAAATGCAGCGTCCAATTGTTCACAACATAGTTTGACACGAACAGCTTGAGTAAGCAGCCAGGAAAAATTGGCACATGAGCTGTGGTCTCAGCACAAGCTCAGTGCGATGTCTAAATTTGTGCGCAACCTTCGGCCGGCTCTCATAAGCACATAAACCGTGTTTTTCGTCTCAAATAAACAGTTTTGGGAGAAGGAAACCTCCAGCGTCGATCTAACCCAATCACCCGGTGCAAAACGACCTTTGCTATCTTGAATAACGGTCAATGCGTAAACCAAGGCCGGGATAAGCCCTCTATCGGTGATGGCTGTTCGCTGACGTGTAGTAACTTCTAGGTCCAAGATTACCCAATCAGCAACAAGGCAGTATGGACGGGAAGGAAAATGCCGATTTGCGAGTGCCACTGCGTCTGAGCCAGTGAGTGGGCACCCGTTTATGTTCTCGCCTGCGGAAAGCAGCGAGGTAAACGCCGCCAAATTCATTCATTCCTCCCGCCGGTCGGTAAACCGACTCGAACCTAAATCATTCCTAAGCATAGCTCTCAGCTAACAGCCTGGTACTGATTGCGACGAATAGTAGTCAAGTCATCTCATACTATTGTCCCTCTGCTCCCCCTTATCTCATTGAACGGGATGATCTCTATTGGGGGCATCACAGCACAAAGCGGTTTACGCCAATAACCCACGCTGTGCCATTGGCCTCGCTTGAACCCAACCTCCGGGTAAGTGCCGATGTGGGTGAACCCGAGCGCTTCATGAATACCTATGCTTCCTGCGTTGGGTAGGGCAATGCCGGCATAGGCTGCATGAAACCCCTGTTTCTCTAAGACTGATAGAAGCTGCTTATAAAGCGCGCGGCCAACCCCTTTTCGTTGCACTACCGCGGCCACATACACGGTAACATCCACCGACCAACGATAGGCCTCTCTCGCTCGATGCGGGCTTGCATAAGCGTATCCAACGACCTTGCTTTCCAACTCGGCTACCAGATAGGGATACGTCGGCAGTGTTGCGATTATTCGTGCAGCCATCTCATCGACAGTCGGAGGCGTCAGCTCAAACGAGATGACCGTGTCCAAAACCATTGGCGCATAGATAGCCTGGATGTCAGAGGCATCAGCGGGTGTTGCAACCCTCACTCTGTAATTCATGTCCTTCCTTGCTGTCCCCGTAAAAGTATAATTTGAACGGCTGTGGCACTTATGACTCAGCCCTTCAGAAGGTCGCATCAGTCCGCGTGCTCTCATCAAGCCCTCACCGGATCCACGAACCGCAGAGAGCAGCCTTCATCACGGAAGGGGAGCTTCTGCTCGTGGAGATCAGGCTGCGGGATATCCACGACGACGTCTTTACTACCATGCACCTTCGCCAAAACAGCACCGTTATCTGCTAAGAAAATGCTGCTGAATTAGTACGCTACTGCACCTCTTGCTCAAGTTTCTCCGATGGTCCGTTGAAGACGTTTCGAAGCAAAATCACCTTGAGCGGACGCACAGCTCGGTGAGATTTTCGTGTTCTTCAATTTAGATGGCAGCTGGCTTCTACTATGGTTTCCGACTGGGCTAAGAGCAGCAACCAGAGCGAGCCCCAGCAGCGGGTTCGAACATTGAATCAACAATCGTGCAATCTGGGGTGTTCGATCCTAAGCATGCTGACTCACACGTGCCTGCCATCGAGAGCAGCTCTATCCGGATCTGCTGGAGTTTAGCTACCTTCGACTCTACTTCTGCCAAGTGCTTCTTGACCACTGACAGTGCGTCAGCACACGGACGATCAGCATCCGCTGCGAGCGCGATGAGTTCCCGTATATCGTCGAGAGGAAAGCCTAACTCACGATTCTGACGGATGAACACGAGTCTTGAACGATGCTTCTCTGTGTAGATTCGGTGCCTGCCGGTCGACCGCAGGGCCGGCGGTAAAAGGCCTATTTTCTCGTAGTAGCGAATCGTCTCAATGTGGCAACCCGTTGATTTAGACAACGCCCCGATTCCTGACATGCGGATTCCCCAAGCATTTTCTTGAACCTGTAGTAGCTACAGATATTACCCTGCTCAATCGAAAATTGATTTCACGCGTTTTAAGGGCATTTCGTGGACAGAGAACAGCTAGAGAAGAACCAGATTCCGGTCTACTTCGTCGCGGTCATTATCGCGGCTATCGGAGGTCTGCTCGCACCTAATGCTTCTCAAGCGTTAGGTGCGTTGGTGACACCAACCATCGCTGTGCTGATGTACGCCATGTTTTTACAGATCCCTTTCCTGGATCTCCGTGAAGGGCTTGCAAACAAACGGTTCATGACGGCGCTGCTGACAGCCAACTTCGTCGCCATCCCCCTGTTGGTTTGGGCGTTGACCATGGGCCTAACGGATCACCCAGCGATTTTGGTGGGTGCACTGTTGGTCTTGCTGACGCCTTGTATCGACTATGTGGTGGTGTTTACCCATATCGGTAAGGGCGACTCCAAGCTGACTCTGGCGGCAACGCCATTACTACTCTTGCTACAGCTTGTTCTACTGCCCCTGTATCTGGCCTTCATGCTGGGAAATGACTCGGCTGTGGTTATATCTGTCGGCCCATTTGTTGAGGCCTTCGTAGTGCTGATCGCTTTGCCCTTGGTCTTGGCGGTAGCAACAGCTGCCGGTGCAAAAAGGTCACGCGTCGTTGAGGGTTGGAACAATGCTTGGGCTTGGATGCCTGTGCCGGCTATGGCGGCTGTATTGGTCGTAGTGATCGGCTCTCAGATTTCAGCGGTGGTCAGAGACATGGACAAGCTGCTGCCCGTCATTCCTGTCTACATCGGTTTCATGCTCTTGGCACCATTGGTTGGTGCGCTGGTTGCGCGAGCATTCAAATTGCCGGCCATCACTGCAAGATCAGTAGCGTTCAGTAGCTCGACACGGAACTCGTTGGTGGTTCTGCCCTTGGCACTTGCTCTACCGGAGGAAATCAGAGGGCTAGCGGCGGCGGCAGTCATCACCCAAACGCTGATTGAGCTAGTGAGCGAATTAATTTACATCCGGGCAATTCCTGCTTTTGTCTGGCGCAAAATCTAAATGGCTAGGTAAGCATTAGCCCAAGATACTCTGCATGATCAAACGGTCATCCTCCTGTGCGGCAACGACTTGATAATCTTAATCGCGCATTGCGTCGGCAAATTTAGCCAGCATGAAGTGGGCCAGCAGGCCCACTTTGCAGATGCCTTTCTCTAAGACGTGTGCGGGCGGCGTCTCGCTAACCTAGTGGAAAGGGTTAGGCACGCTCTCCTAGACACATTCGCTTTACCGTATATTCGAATTATCGTATATTCGATTTTCCGTATGCGGAAGAAGTGATCATAAGCCCCCCATCAAAGTGCTTTTTGTCTGCGTCGCCAATTCAGCTCGATCCCAGCTGGCTGAAGCATTGCTGAGAAACAGCGACCGCGTTTTCAAGCGTTCAGCGCTGGTACCGAACCCACTGAGGTTGATTCACAGACTATCGCGGCATTGGAACACGTCGGCGTTGATGCAAAGGCGCTACGCAGTAAGTCCATCGAAGAGTTTCGTGACGAGCACTTCGACTACGTGATCACCCCCTGCGACAAGTCTGCGCGTGAATGTCTGGCGATGCCCAAGGCAGGTGACGTGCTTGCCTGGGACTTTGAGGATCCAGTGAGCAGCTCCCACCCGGACGCCTTCAAACACGCCCTTCACGATATCCACGAACGCATCAAATTATTTGTATTGGTGAAAACCAAACACCTGGAGGCCTCATGAACGAGCCGATCACTCCTACCGTTTTGTTCAAAAGCTTGGCAGATGACACTCGAACCAAAATAACGCTACTCATCGCCCGCGAGGGAGAACTCTGTGTATGCGAACTGACCGCCGCTCTGGACCAGAGCCAACCCAAAATATCTCGGCACCTGGCGTTGCTGAGATCCTCGGGGTTACTAGCGGACCGCCGACAGGGCCAATGGGTTTACTACCGGCTCCATCCCGAGTTGCCGACCTGGGTCGTCGAAGTGCTCAAAGGTGTCGTCGATGCCAACCAGCATTGGTTGAACACAGAAACAAAGCGGCTCTGTGAAATGAATGATCGTCCAGTCAATCAGGCCGTGTGCGACTGATCCAACCTTCGAAACGAGTCGCCCGCATGCTAATCGCTCTACTCATTTTTATTTTCACCATCGTCCTGGTCATCTGGCAGCCCAAAGGGCTGGGTGTCGGCTGGAGTGCCTCATTGGGTGCCGCGCTTGCGTTGTTGAGCGGCGTGGTCAGCCTTGGCGATATCCCGGTGGTATGGAATATCGTTTGGAACGCCACGGCGACGTTCATCGCCGTGATCATCATCAGTCTGCTGCTCGACGAGGCTGGTTTCTTCGAGTGGGCAGCCCTGCATGTCGCTCGGTGGGGAGGTGGCAGCAGCCGCAAGTTGTTTGCCTTCATCATCTTGTTGGGAGCAGCTGTGTCAGCACTGTTCGCCAATGACGGCGCGGCGCTGATCCTTACTCCTATCGTGATCGCCATGTTGCTGGCCCTGCGCTTTTCCCCCGCAGCGACTCTGGCGTTTGTGATGGCCGCAGGATTCATTGCTGATACAGCGAGTTTGCCGTTGGTGGTTTCCAACCTGGTGAATATCGTTTCGGCCGATTACTTCAACATTGGATTCAGCGAGTACGCGGCAATCATGGTGCCGGTCAACTTGGTCAGCATCGCTGCAACGCTGGGAATGCTCCTGTGGTTTTTCCGAAAAGACTTACCCAAGACTTATGACCTGACACAGCTCCATGCCCCAGAGGATGCGATACGCGATCGCGCAACCTTCGTGGCAGGATGGTGGGTGCTGCTCGCGTTACTGGTCGGCTTCTTCGTTGTCGAGCCAATGGGTATCCCCATCAGTGGCATCGCCGCCGCCTGCGCATTGGTGCTCTATGTCATCGCAGCCAAAGGTCACGCCATCAACACCAGCAAGGTGCTCAAGGGCGCGCCGTGGCAAGTCGTGATCTTCTCGCTGGGCATGTACCTGGTGGTGTATGGCTTGAAGAACGCCGGACTGACTGACCACATTGCTCAATTGCTCAACGTATTCGCTGGATATGGCATTTGGGGGGCGTCGCTGGGTACAGGACTTCTGACCGCCGTGCTTTCTTCGATCATGAATAACATGCCAACTGTGCTCATCGGCGCGCTCTCGATCCATGCAACGGAAGCGACTGGTGTAGTTCATCAAGCCATGGTCTACGCGAACATCATTGGCTGCGATCTTGGTCCGAAAATCACTCCAATCGGCAGCCTAGCCACACTGCTCTGGCTACACGTGCTGGCTAAAAAGGACATCACCATCAGTTGGGGTTACTACTTCAAGACCGGTGTGGTGCTCACGCTTCCAATCCTCATTGCCACCCTGAGCGCCTTGGCTTTGCGCCTCAGCTTTTGATTCCAGGAGATCACGATGAAAGTCCTATTCATGTGCACCCACAACAGCTGCCGGAGCATCTTGTCCGAGGCGGTGTTCAATCACCTTGCTCCTGAAGGAATGGAAGCCGTCAGTTCCGGAAGCTTCCCAAGTGGCCGGGTAAATACGCGAGCGATTCAAACGCTCGAAGCTGCAGGGATCCCTACTGGCGGCCTTAGCAGTAAAGCATCCGATGCCTTTGAAGGGTCGCCACCAGACATCGTGATCACGGTCTGCGATCGGGCAGCCGGCGAAGCCTGCCCGATCTTCTTCGGCCCGGCGCTCAAGGCTCATTGGGGGCTGGCAGATCCTTCTGAAGCTACGGGATCTGAAGTGCAAATCGAGGCGGCATTCCAGCAAACCCTGAGCAAAATCCAAGAGCGGGTAAACGCCTTCATTTCGTTGCCTATCGCTACTTTGAGCTCAGAAGAGCTTAAAACTGAGCTAGCCCGCATCGGCACGTTGTAGACCATGTCCCGCTGGTGCCAGGAGTCACTATGAAAGACCATTTTCCAAACATTGAAGCAGATCTCATCGACGTCCCAAGCATGGAGCGACTCACTCCTCGTGAGCCGTCCACGCATAAACCGCGCATCCTTCTGATCTATGGGTCGACCCGCGAGCGTTCGTTCAGCCGATTGGTAACCCAAGAAGCCGCGCGGTTGTTGGAGCACTTCGGTGCGGAAACACGAATCTTCAACCCATCAGGATTACCACTGCCTGATGATGCTCCGGATACCCACCAAAAAGTCGCGGAACTCCGCGAGCTAATGCAGTGGTCTGAAGGACAGGTGTGGTGTTCCCCAGAGCGTCATGGATCGATGAGCGCCGTCTTTAAAGCTCAGATCGACTGGGTGCCATTGGCGATGGGCGCGGTACGTCCGACCCAAGGTAAAACCTTGGCAGTCATGCAGGTTTGCGGCGGCTCTCAGTCTTTCAACGTGGTGAATCAGTTGCGGGTACTGGGTCGCTGGATGCGCATGGTGACGATCCCCAACCAGTCTTCGGTGCCCAAAGCGTTTACCGAGTTTGACGAGAATGGACGTATGAAGCCTTCGTCTTACTACGATCGCCTGGTCGACGTGATGGAGGAGCTGATGAAGTTCACCCTGCTATTGCGTGACCGTCAGGAGTACTTGGTAGACCGTTACTCGGAACGCAAAGAGTCGGCTGAAGAGCTGTCGAAACGGGTAAATCAGCGCTCCATTTAAACATCTATCAAATAAACACTCAGGGTTACGTTGATGAAATGATGGTCGGTGACCGGCACCACGATGCTTGCCGGTAACCGACAGCATTAGTAACTCATTTCTTTATGGAGACGATCGTTCCTTTACCTCCCTCGACCCGAAAGGTGAATGACACACGATCTCCTACCTTCAACCCTGCCAATTGATCATCCGATACGGAAAAGGCCATGGTCATCGGCGGCCATTGAACAGCTGGGACGGCACCGTGAGCGAGTGTCACGGTATGTTTCGCAGGATCAATGGCCTTGATCGTGCCCTCGGCATCGGCGACAGCCATCTGCTTTGATTCCTGCTTTGATTCCTGCTTCATTTCCATGCCTTCCATACCGTCCATTTTCATTGCTGACGTGTCTTTTGCATGGGCAGCGAAAGAGAGCACAACCGCAGTGCTGGCAACTGTAATAAGGGTCAGTTTCATACGACATTTCCTTTCAGAATTACGGGTTTGCTAGGTAGATTTCGACGACGCATTAAGCGATAGGCCGCGGGGATGACAAACAGGGAAAGCAAGGGCGCGGTTACCATGCCGCCGACCATTGGCGCGGCAATTCGGCTCATCACTTCGCTGCCGGTACCACTGCCCAACAGTATGGGCAACAGGCCCGCGATGATGACAGCCACAGTCATAGCTTTGGGACGCACCCGCTGCACAGCGCCTTCACGAATCGACGCCACTAGTGCACGTTCAGAGTTATCGCCAAGGTCTACACGTTCGACCCAAGCATTCTTCAGGTAGAGCAGCATGATCACGCCGAACTCCGCAGAAACCCCGGCTAGTGCGATGAAGCCGACCCCCGTTGCCACCGACAGATTGAAACCGAGCAAATAGAGGAACCATGCCCCTCCAGTGAGAGCAAAAGGGAGTGTGGCCATGATCAACAAGGCCTCATCGAATCGAGCGAATGTCAGGTAAAGCAGCACGAAGATGATCAATAGCGTGGCCGGTACGACCAGCTTGAGTCGTGCGTTAGCTCTTTCGAGAAACTCGAACTGCCCCGAGTAGCTCAAGCTCATACCAGGCTGCAACTTGACCTGTTGATTGACGACCTGACGAAGATCGGCGACCACGGAGGCAATGTCACGACCACGTACATCGATGTACACCCAGCCCGAAGGCCGCGCGTTCTCGCTCTTGAGCATTTGTGGACCGTCAGTGATCTTGATTTTTGCCACAGTACCGAGGGTGATCTGGATGCCTGACGA
Source organism: Pseudomonas sp. PS01270 (assembly GCF_029959775.1). Taxonomy (NCBI): domain Bacteria; kingdom Pseudomonadati; phylum Pseudomonadota; class Gammaproteobacteria; order Pseudomonadales; family Pseudomonadaceae; genus Pseudomonas; species Pseudomonas sp. PS01270. Next base: position 64,106 of record NZ_JASCPT010000002.1, read on the forward strand.
TGTGTAGATGGGCAATTGTTCCAAGGCTCTCGGTGAGTCACGCCACTCTCGCGGGTAACGGACGCTGATCGGAAAACGTGCGAGCCCCTCAACGGTCTCCCCGATATTTTCGCCTCCGATAGCACCGGCCACGATGGATTGCACATCGGCGATATTCATGCCGTAGCGGGCGGCTGCATTACGATCGATATCCACATCGATGTAGCGGCCACCGGTCAGGCGCTCGGCCAACGCGGAGCTGACACCGGGCACATTTTTGGCTGCCTTTTCAACCGCCTGGGTGACCGAATCGATTTCCGTCAGGTTAGTGCCGGCAACTTTCACCCCGATGGGACTTTTGATCCCTGTGGCCAGCATGTCGATGCGGTTGCGAATCGGGGGTATCCAAATATTGGTCAGGCCAGGCACGCGTACCACGCGGTCCAGCTCCTCTACCAATTTTTCCTGGGTCATGCCTGGGCGCCATTGCTCATGCGGTTTGAACTGAATCGTGGTTTCAAACATTTCCAACGGCGCTGGATCGGTAGCGGTCTCAGCACGACCGGCCTTGCCGAAAACGTGTTCAACTTCAGGGACTGTTTTGATTAGGCGATCGGTCTGTTGCAGCAGTTGTGCAGCCTTCTGTGCCGACAACCCCGGCAGGGCTGAAGGCATGTAGAGCAGATCCCCTTCGTCCAGTGGTGGAAGGAACTCCCCACCCAAGCGAAACATTGGCCATAGCGCACTGACAAATACCAACAGCGCCACCAGCAGAGTGGTTTTCGGACGACGCAGAACTGCGTCCAACGCGGGTTGGTAGATCCGTATCAACCAGCGGTTTAAAGGGTTCTGCTGCTCACTCGGAATTCGTCCCCGAATCCAGTAACCCATCAACACCGGCACCAACGTGACCGACAATCCCGCCGCTGCCGCCATGGCGTAGGTCTTGGTAAACGCCAGTGGGCCAAACAATCTTCCTTCCTGAGCCTCCAACGTGAACACCGGAATGAACGACAGAGTGATGATCAACAGACAAAAGAAAAGCGCGGGGCCGACTTCGGCCGCTGCATCGGTCATCACATGCCAATGCTGCTCACCCTTCAACTCCTGCCCAGGATGAGAGGTGTGCCAGGATTCTATTTTTTTGTGTGCGTTTTCAATCATCACCACTGCGGCATCGACCATGGCACCGATAGCGATAGCGATCCCACCCAAGGACATGATGTTGGCGTTGATGCCCTGGTATCGCATGACAATGAATGCAATCAACACCCCCACAGGTAGCGAAATGATTGCCACCAAGGATGAGCGCAGGTGCCAGAGGAAGATCCCGCACACCAGGGCAACGACGATGAACTCTTCCAGCAGCTTGTAACTGAGGTTGTCTACTGCGCGGTCGATCAGCTTGCTGCGATCGTAGGTTGTTACGATTTCTACGCCTGCTGGGAGACTGCTTTTCAGCTCATCCAGTTTGCTCTTCACCGCCGTAATGGTCTCGCGAGCATTCTTACCGCTGCGCAAAATCACCACCCCACCGACGGTCTCGCCTTCCCCGTCAAGATCAGTGATGCCTCGTCTCATTTCCGGCCCAAGCTGAATCGTGGCGACATCGCCAAGGCTTACAGGCACACCGCCTGATTCCAACTTCAGCGGGATCGTCCGAAAATCGTTGAGCGTCTTTAGATAACCCGAAGCTCGCACGATAAACTCGGTTTCGGCCATTTCCAGCACGGCACCACCGGTTTCCTGATTAGCCTTGCCGATGGCTTCAGTCACCTGTGCCTGAGTGATCCCGAGATTGGCCATCTTGAGCGGATCGAGCTGTACTTGGTATTGCTTGACCATGCCGCCCACGGTGGCCACTTCCGCAACATTGGGCAGCGTCTTGAGTTCAAACTTCAGGAACCAATCTTGAAGCGCACGAAGTTGCGCGAGATCGTGCCCACCAGTGCGATCCACCAGTGCGTACTGATAAATCCAGCCCACTCCCGTTGCATCCGGCCCCAATGCGGGCTTTGCGCTGGCTGGCAACCGGCTTTGTATTTGACTCAAATACTCCAGCACCCGAGAGCGAGCCCAGTACAAGTCCGTACCGTCTTCGAACAGCACGTAAACAAAGCTGTCGCCGAAGAAGGAGTACCCGCGCACGGTCTTGGCTCCAGGTACTGAAAGCATGGTGGTGGCCAGCGGATAGGTGACCTGATTCTCGACAATCTGCGGTGCTTGTCCCGGATAAGGGGTACGGATGATCACCTGTACATCGGAGAGATCCGGTAGTGCATCGATGGGTGTGCTCTGAACTGACCAGACGCCCCAAGCTGTGACGAAAAGTGTCGCCAACAGCACCAAAAAGCGGTTGGCGACTGACCACCGGATGAGCGCAGCGATCATGGCTGACCTCCCGTTTTATCTAGACGCTCGACACGCAATCCATCGTCGGTTTGGCTCACCGCGACCCGAACCTTGTCGCCCGTTTTCAGACCCTGAATCAGGGTCGGATTGGCAAGTGGAAACGTCATCGTCATGCCCGGCATGCCCAGTGTCTTGAAGGGGCCGTGGGCGAGTGTGACTTCTTTATCGTCGATTTCGACGATCTGCCCGTCTGCCTCATGCAAACCTGAGGCTGCTGCGATACGGGGTGGTTCGCCTGCTGAACTGGCCACGATACCCTTGAGACTGGCCTCCGAGTCGAGCAGAAATTGCCCCGAGGTAACTACCTTCTGACCTTCATCCAGACCTTTAACGATTACTGTCTTGCCACTGCTTTCCTGCCCGAGCTGCACTTCAACGGGGCGATAGCGGCCAGCATCTTCGGCTAGCATCACCAAGGCACGCCGACCCGTGCGAATGACGGCCTCGCTCGGAACCCACAACACACTCTGCTCAGTTGAGCTGCTCAAGCGCACTTGCGCCGTCAAACCGGGCCTTAGGCGGCCGTCTGGATTGGGTAGTTCGACCCGTACGCGCAGGGTGCGGCTGTCCGCATTGGTGTCCGGCAGAATTGTGCTGACAGTGCCATTGACCTTGGTCCCAGGGAAAGCCGGCAACTGCGCCTCGACCTTTTGCCCCTCGGCGATGGTGCCCGCGTCGGATTCAGGAACGGACACCGCCAGCCAGACACTGCTCAGACCATTGACTCGCGCCAGCGTCTCGCCCGCCGCGACGGTCATGCCTATGCGCAGGTTGAGCTCTTGCAGCACCCCGCCAATCGGGCTGGTCAGCGTCAGATAAGGTTGGATCTTACCGCTACGTTCGACCTGGGCAATCATTCCCGACGGCATTCCACTGAGCCGTAAGCGCTGCCGCGCAGCGGCGAGCAAGTCGCGATCACCGTTGTTTTTCAGGGCCAGGAACTCAGTCTGCGCCGCCGCCCACTCGGGCACCAGAATATCCGCCAGCGCCGCGTTGGCTTTCAGCTGATCACCGGGAGCATGCGCGTAGACCCGCTCGACAAAGCCAGGAGTACGAGCCTGGATAATCGCAACATCCCGTTCGTTAAAGGCGAGGATGCCGCTCACATCAAGGCTGGACGCAAACACTCCACGGCTGACCATCGCCGAGCGCAGACCGAGATTCTGCGCCACGCTCGGGTCGATGCTGACCGTCGCTTGATCGTTGCCGCCACTGGCGTATTGCGGGACCAACTGCATGTCCATGAACGGCGATTTACCCGGTTTGTCGAACTTCTGTTGGGGGAACATCGGGTCATACCAATACAGGGCTTTGCGTTCATTTGGCGCGTTGAGATTTTGCTCAGGCGAAGCGCTCGGCACTTCGCTGACGCGTTGAAGCGCCAGCCAGTAACCACCGGCGACGCCCATTGCCATTGCAAAGCCTGCCAACAACACCCCACTCTTTTTAAGGGTCATTGGCTGGCCTCTCCGTACGCAAAATACAGTCGTGCATTGGTCAGTGCTCGCTGTTCCTCCACTTCGACTTGTTTGAGGCGAGCCTCGATGAGTTCACGTCTGGCGGCGACAACCGCATTCAAATCGCCTTTACCGGCGCGATAGCTGGCCATGCTGAGTTCGACTTTTTCTTTGGCCAGCGGCAGCAGACTTTGCGCATTGCGCTGGACCGCACGATTGAGCCGTTCATAGTCAGCCAGTTCACTTTCCAGTTGCTCGATATGCTCGCGTGACAAGGCTTCGCGCTCGGATTCGAGTTGGTTGACTTCGGCTTCTCGGGCGGCAATTTTGGGGTTCTGCCGAGTCTGCGGAAACAACGGCAGATCCCAAGAAAGTTGCACGCTTACCATGTCGCCGAACTGCCGATCACGGTGTTGATAATCCACCTCCCAACTCCAGTCGGACTTTTTCTCCGCCTGCGCCTCGCGCACCTTGGCTTGCGCTTCACGGGTCATCGGCCCGTACGCGGCCAGCTCGGGATGATGTTGCAGTTTATGGGGCAAGCCTGACGTATCGATCGGCCACTGCGGAAGACTTCCCGCCGGCGTTGCGTTGGCGGCCGGACCAATCCAGCGTTTCAGCGCCGCGCGCGCTTGAGCACGCTGGCGTATCAGATCGTCCTGCTGCTCGGCCAGTTGCGCCGCTTCCTGCTTCGGTGTCACGGCATCGGCCGGTTGTGCGCGACCGCCGGCAATTTGCGCGCGGACGGTGTCGCTCAGCAGGCGGTTCTCCTTGTAGAAGTCCTGGAACAGCGCGTCTTTGCGCTCGATTGAATAGCTGCTTATCCAAGCCAGCGCCGTGGCTTGGCGCACGTTCAGGCGTTCAACCTGACGCTCAGCAGCGGCACGCTCAACCCCTGCGTTCGCCACCTCGATCCGCGCCCTCCGCTTGTCAATATTGGGCATGTCTTGCCTGACCCCGACCATTTGCATAGTCATGAAGTCATCATTGACGCTCCAGCGATCTGGGCCGCCGATGGGATAGTTCTGCAGACCAGCCAGCAACTTCGGATCAGGTAGCTCACCCGCTGGAATGGCCGCACTGCTGGCAGCCTGAATCTTTGCATCCTGTGCAGACAGCGACGGCGCGGTGTTTTCGGCCAGCCGCAAGGCTTCGTCGAGCGTCAGCGAGGTAGCGAAGCTCGGCAAGGCCAGTACGCTTGCCGCCAGGCCGGCCACTAGGGACCAACCTGTGCAAAAGCACTTGGGGTTCATGTTTGCGATTCCTGTGATGATCCGCTGCGCGCGTCAAAAGATCTGCGCACAGCCATGCCATCCCGTTAAAACAGGATGAGGTTCAATAACGGATAGGAATCAGACGCGGGGCGGTCGCCATACCCCGGACGGGGTGGACACAGAAACGGAATCACTGGAAAAGACCAGCACGACGGGGCTGAACAGTGTCACGGGCGGCTTGACGATCGAGACTTGCAGCATCCCGCCCGTCTTGCACTCCTGACCCGGTTTGCAGGGTTTCCCATGCTCGGTCGGGCTCTTCATGTCATTGCAACAATCCATGCCCATGTCGTCCATCATCGCCATGCCCATGGCTTTCATCGGGCACGGTACTGTCGGTGCCTGCACCCCCGCCATCCCGCTGAGGGGAAGCGCCAGGCTGATGACAAAAATAAGGCAAAACCGCAGGTAGCGTTTCATGGGGTTGGAGTGTAGCCGTCAGAATCGACGCGAACAATTAATTAGACACTGGCTTTCAGCTATCGCATGCAAGCCTCTTGATAACGCGCGATATAAGCCCATCAGCATTAAGCCTGCATTATTTTGTTTTGACGCAAGACGCCCTATCTCCAGGGAAAAGCGATTCTCACGAATAGGCTGCGGCTGGATTACGATGACATGCCCTCAGCCACCTGAATCAGCATTTCTTCGACTAGATGTGTGCCAATGGTTGTAGTGAGCATCGCCGATGGGCTCTCTCCCTCAAAACGGGCTTTGGGTTTTGAAAGCCATCGTTTGGCCTTCCCTTTGTCACCAAAGATCACCTCGGCCATGGCAGTAATGTGTCCAAACCGGAACAGGCGGTCGCTCTCATGCAACGTTAAGAGCTGATTGGCTGCCAATTTTTTTTTGAGCGTTTTGGGTTGAATGATTCTGTCGCGCTCTTCGTCGCTTAGGGTTCCATCATCACAGAGCACCTTGATCAGGCTGGCCGAGAAGCCAGCTACAATCACGTCGTGAATGTCCAGATCCGAAGCATTGACCGAGATATGAAGAAGCGCGTCCAGACGCGTGCGGTAAGCATGATAGACATCATGACGCAGGACGCCAGCAAACATTGGCCGCACTGATGTTGCGTTGTCCAGGGGCATCAGCACTAATGTGCCATTCGCTACCGTTAGCTCCAGGTCGTCCCCAACACCTAACCCCATTTGGTCAAGCAACTCTGGAGGTAGGTCAATGATGATGTCGCCAGTACCGTCCTCAGTATTCTGGCACTTGACTATCCAACGCTCGCTCATGATTGTCCGGCCCTCATCCGCGATTAGAGAATGACACACATCATTATGCTCGGGCGCAGAGCTGACCAAAGGAACGTGCACTCCTCCAGTAGACATGCACTGCCGCTGCTCGAACGCCGGATAGCGAGTAAAACAGCAAAAAATCGGTCAATGGCTTCGCCGCCTTACCACCGTCACATGGTTACGAGCTTGAGCGTGATCTGGCAACTACACGAAAAGGATATGACATGAACCCTGATGAGCTTTATGTTTCCGTCGACGTCGAGACTTCTGGACCTATACCAGGCGAATACAGTTTGCTTTCCATTGGAGCTTGCCTTGTAGATCAACCTGCCACGTCCATCTATCTTGAACTACGACCTGACAGTCCAAAACACGACCCAGAAGCACTCGCAGTATCGGGGCTGAGTCTGGAGAAGTTGGAGCGCGAAGGACTCACTCCGCAACAGGCGATGCTGACATTTGGTGAATGGCTGAAATCATCCTGCCAAACGGGGAAGAAGGTCATTTTCGTAGGACTCAATGCACCGTTTGACTGGTCATTCGTCAACTACTACTTCCATAAATACTTGGAAACCAACCCCTTTGGTTTTACCGCTATCGACATGAAGGCCTACTTCATGGGAGCTGTAGGTTGCAGCTGGCAGGAAACAAAATCATCCAAGATGACCGCTGCGCTGAAGCCGCTCAGCGAACCGAACCATAACGCATTGGATGATGCTCGCTTTCAGGCAGAGCTCTTCGCACTAATGCTGGCGGGTAAAGGTAACCGCTGACATGCCTTCCATGGCACCGACTTGAAGCTTATCTAAGCCAGGTTGCCTCAACATATCTGCCGCCCCTGAACGACCACGCCTTGATGCCTTCTGGTTTTTCGGACTTGCCAACGATAACGGCTATTGGGTGCGGCAGATCCTGCGTGTAACGCGCAGCAAATCTGGAGAAACTTCCTATGTCTGCCGGAGAAATCACCGGAACAGATTGGGGATGCGTATGCCAATAGCCCACCAGACGTAACCCTTGTTCGTTAGCAGCTTGGATCTCCTGGCAGCACCGCTCCGCATCCAACTCTAGCCAAGACCAGCCTGACCGATCGGCGCGATGAGGCAACGTGGCCAAGGCCAGCAGCAACCCTTTCGGATTAACCGGGTTGACGAATAACTGTCCCCCTCGCTCCACGCCAAAGAGGCCCTGCCGATGACTATCCAAGATGTCCGCGACAGCTTGCGACACCAATAGCTCGGAATCCACCTCCGCCCATCTCCAGCGCCAAGCGATATCCGTCATACCATGTCATCCTTATGTTCCGGCCATCCGCGCTCGAGTAGGAGTTGCTGCGCCCCCTCTTGAAGTTTGGGCCCATGGTATTGGCCTCCTAGGCTCGGCACATCTTCAGGCCTGTAGATACTGCTGACCCAAGATGCAGTGGTGATGTTGCCGGTCAATGCACGTAAAGCCGTGTGCGACACCATAGAGGCGATATTGGTCATCCCCAGCGATCCGCCTGGAATAAAGCTCTCCCCACAAGCGGGCAGTGGAACCACACCTCCTCCCGGCCACTCTGTAAACTTATGAAGAAAATCGCCGATGTCCGTGAATAAATGACGGCCATCAAAGGTACCGGCTGGTGCGAATAGCGCGTGGCCTACCTGGGTATACGGTTCGCTCCAGGCTTGTAAAAGTCCCCAAGAAACGCCGCTGGATTTGGCTCGCCATACAGTGACCTCCGACTGCCAGTCCGCTGTCGTAATCACCACAAGATCTGCGTTATCGAACACTTCTGGTTTGCTGCTCATAACTACTTCGGCGAAAGTCGAATAAGCGGTGCATTCTGTAGTCGGAAGATCTAACAGAATCTTGTCCCTCAACGCTGAGGCTTTCAGCCTCCCTAGGCTATCCGCTCCCAGAACGTGCCTACCCAGATTGGCTGACACCAGAGTGTCAGGATCGATGAGGGCAAGGTGGCCGACACCGGAGCGTGCCAATTGTATTGCCACCGCACTGCCTAACGAGCCAACGCCAACACAAACGACCCGAGCATTTTCAAGGTGTTTTGCAGTGCCGCTTATATCGCGGGACAGAATGGACGCACGATCAAGCACGTCTAGGGCAGTTGCGCGAACAAGTGCCGGAGGATGTGCATTTGCGATGGCTGGCCGGCGGCGCGCTGTGCGCAAGCCAAACTTTGCCCCCCGCTCTTGCTGTACGCCAAGCGAGCGCACATTGAGGCAATAAGTTGGAGCATCCGTCCCCCCAGGAAGCTCCAGGACAATCCATCGACTCGCCAACGTTCCGTGCAGCTCAAACCATGCCAGCAATTGCTCGGCATCGTCTGGTTGAAGGTGTGGCGTGAGCCAGAGCAATAAATCTTCTGGATCCGGAGTGCGGATATCCGGATAAGTCTGAAGCTTGACGTAAAAACCAGGAGTTTCGGCCGCGCGAATGACAGCGGAGCGCCCGACAACCCGTCGGTAATGCCCTTTGAGTGCAGCTACGTTCGATCCTAGCCAAACCGTTTCCTGTCCGGATGGCACAGCCCGGCGCGGATCGCTGAGAGCAAACAACTGCGAGGCGGCCTGAGGCCGATCCAAAAGTAAGAGGTTCTGGAATGACTGACCGTGCTGAAAAGACCAGTAGGTAGTGATCTCATTCTGAAATTCGATATCGCGCGTTGCCTGACTTGATCCCATCTTGGACAACGAAACGATCTGGGCCAAGCGAGCAAGGCTGTCCTCTACCACGACCTCCGGGGAGCCCATAATGGGGCGTTCCTGAAAGCCATGAAGGCAAAGCCCCGACTTAGTGGCATGCGGCCAAACCAGCCATGGAGAAGGTTCGACGTTTAGCCGCAAGAGCCCACGGGGAAAGTTGGAGGGAAAACCAATACGCAGTCGCCGCTCCTGCCCCGTGTAATCGATGGGCAAGGGGAAGTGAAAGCACGCCGCTTCGTCAGCCCGCATGGGTGCGGGCTGGAGCAATGCATCGGCTGCATCCTGACCTAGGGTATTTCGCAGTGCGGCGATTCCGCGCTGCAATGGCGTCTTAAGAGGATCAGCCAAGGCGTCCAACTGGCTTTACGCTCGACTGAGAGGTTCCGCCACCGCTGGCCCCTCCGAAGAGGGAACCCATCGAAGCAGAGTTTCGAGTAGTGCCATCCGGTCGGCCGGGCATCGTCCAATTCGCAGGGATCTCATTGTTTACCGCCGTAATGAATGCCGGCGCGATACCGAAATTCTTTTTCACTGCCTCGGCAAAAGAATCATTGGACTCAAAATTTTCCAGACCCAAGGACACGGATGCACTGGCGTCCGCATGCCACTTGGCAAACGCTTTGCGATAGCCTTGCCCCTCGCCCGGTCGATTCCACTTCTCTGCAAAGTTTTCGCCGTTATCGGCAGGGTTGCAGACAAAGCAATCGCTACCTCTTTGCGCGATGTGCTGCGGCATTCTGCGAACGATTTCCAGAATTGCATCGAGCGGTGCCAGAGGCTTCGACTGGGACTCCTTCACGACATCCAGGTACGCGTGAGTGGCCAGAGTGGTGATAACTGCAGATATGGGCCGAGTATCAGCGCTCCTAGTTTTGATGGCCCATTCATCGCGATGCCGCTTAAGCAGCTTTATGGTCGCACGCAGGGGATCTTGATCGATGTAGTCCTGATAATGCGGCAAAGGATCTTGTGTCGCGGCATCAAGCATTCGCTGGCTTTTGGCAATCACCAAGCTCTCCAAGGAGATTTCCTGGGCAGAAGCAACCTGTAACCAATTCGAGTAAGGGATAGGGCTGCTTGGTTTCCACCCTGTGACCCGATCCGGGACCTCCAGCTTACCCTCGCCGTTTGCTTCGCCATTTCCATTGATCGCGCGGGCAGGCGTGACATCGATGTGGAAACCCGGATTTTCGTCGGCATAAATGATCCGGATGCCACGACGTAATTGCTTAACTTCTTCCTGAACGCGAGAGCCTTCCCTAAAACGCTGCTCAATCGCTTCTAGAACTTCGTTCGCACTAGCGCCTTGAGCGTTAGGGAGCCAGATAATCGCGTCCGCATCAATGGTGTCCAGATCCGCAGGCGCACCGAGGATTGGCTTGATGGTCGTTTTCAGCCGCATCGAGCCTTGAACAAAAATATGTGCCTCAGCGAGCAGCGGGTTGTCGGAGGCCGAGAGGATTTTTTCCAGTTGGGAGTAGCGGTCATTTATTTTTTCGTACTGCGCTTCCGACAGCGAGATTTCCCGCGCGGCGCGAAGCAGAAAATATTCCCAACTGCTGCGCTTGGTCTGTTCGTTGCTCAATAGCATTTACCTAGCCTCCTGGGCCACCGAGCCCAATTGCAGTGTTTGCGTAAACCGATCTTGGTTTTCTTTGTCCCGATCGAAGATCAGGTACGTATGTTGGTGCTGCGTTGTAAGCAACGCGCCAAACTCGATGGCCAATGCCGCAGGAATAGCAGCGAAGACGTGGATAGGGGTAGGAGTCAGAGCTTCAAGCTGGCTCAGTCGTATTTGAAGTGCGTCACGAAAGGCATGAATCACCCGACGGTTTTGTACCATCGCATAGCTTGGCTCTGGGATCGACAGCTCTGCTATACGTGCACCGGGCAGAGCGTCGAGCACGTCGCGAACTGGAACTTGCGCAGAAATGGAGAGCACAAGCGCCAGCGGCCCATCGCCGTCGGAGGGAGGTGTAAACAAAAAAACGGGCGGCTCCGCGGACTGATCGGGCCAGCGCAAAAGATGCTCGCGGTGAAAGGCGAAGATCAAGCGCTTGGAGCGGTCGCCGATACTCTGGCCCAACATCATCAAAGCCGGAATGTCGGCCAAGCCTACCACTGCTAGCGCGGGCGAGTCGCCATAGGTGCCGCCGCGACGCTTGAGTTGCTGCTCAAGCTCATACTGCACACTGTCTTTGACGTTTTGCCAATAAGTGGTGTCCCTGCCGCGTGGTCCGGGCGCAGCGAAGGTGATTTTGATGCCTTGATCGAAGGCGGTTAATCCCTCAGCAGACATCGCAGTCAACAGATCGCGAACGGGAATATCGGTGATCGTCTGGAAATGCTGACTCTGGACGATGAGAGGAATGGCTCTGCCACCATCGGGGGTCGTTGCGGCGAGCCGGATGCGTTCCAGGTACGCTTGGTGTAAACCACTCAAATCATTTTCAGGGTAACCATCTGCGTCACGATCAATTTTGTCATGACAGCCTGGGCACAGGAGCATCAGGTTAGCGGTATCGTTGGTATGCGCCTCAGCGTCATGATCTGCGCGACCCCGAGGCCCCTTCGGACTGGCGGGTAGGATATGCGCCACTTCGCCCCATTTCATCGGTTTGCCGGCACGATAGTCGAACGTTAGATCTGTACCACACAGTTCACAATGACCAGCGGCCTGTATCCATACGATCCGCTTCGTCTCATCATTCGTGTTAAAGCGCCCGCTCGCGCCTTTAACGTCTTCTTGCTCTGCCATTTCGACCTACCCCCGAGAAACATCCATGATAAAAAACGATGATGGCCAGATAAAATCATCTTAAGGTCATTCACTCCAATTACAAGAAAGATCTGAGCGTGGCGGATGCTGAATCGGTTTAAGCACCGAGGTCGATTTGAGCAACAGAAAGGGAATAATGGCGGCGTCGTTTTCTGGCAAACGCGATTGGGTAAGAGTGCTGGCCGCAGCGTATGTATCGAAATTAGCGAATTTATGCAAAAGACATAAACTCGCTAATTTCGTTACATATCTGTTCAAAACCACATGAATTCGATTTCAAGGCGACTCTACAGCCGCTCACGAAGGGCCGCTAACAAAAGAATTAGCTGATTGATCACTATAGTCGTACGTTTCCAAAGCTAGCGCCGAAACGGTGCGATCAGTTGCGCTCGATACCCAGTCGGATAGTCCCGCTCTTGGAGACCTACTTGGGCATCACCGAGCTTGTCCGCTCCCTCATAGAAGGTTCCAAATAGCTGATCCCATAAAAGGAAGAACTCCCCAAAGTTTACCTGGGCATCCTCGAACTCCCGCTTATGGTGCCAGCGATGTGTCTCCGCGACTGCCATCACGTTGCGTAGCCAACCCAGCGAGTAATCGAGGTTTGAATGCTGGAAGGCCAAGTGAACGGTCAAGATGCTGAACCAAGTTGCGACAACCGCCGACGGCGCGCCTGATGCGAGCAGAATTACTAATCCCGGTCCGGCCATTAGCGCCGCATGTAGAGGATGTCTGCGCTCCCCATTCATCCAATACAGTCTATCTGCGCTGTGATGAATCATGTGCATACGCCACAGCCAATGCACCCGATGGCTGATGCGATGCATGACATACAGGCTTAAATCGAGGACGGTTGCGACCAGAACCAGCTGTAACCAGAGGGGACTCTCGCTGGGAAAAAGACGAACTGATGCCGGCACCGCATCGCCAAGCTTGGCCAGGACTTCAGCAGTGAACTGAATGACGGAGAGGTTGACCAGCATATGCAATGCGTCGGTGGTGGTGTCTTGATGATCTTCGAGCCAAGACCTACGAAAAGGTTGGAATTTTTCCAATCCGGCGATCGCGAACACGCTCACCATGGCGATGATGAGTGTAGTCGGCCATGGCGGAATGCCGGTGTATAGCGCCCAGATCATGAAGGCAGCGCTGCCACCAAATATGAGCGGATAGCTCATCCAGCGTATGGCGTATCGGAAAATAACAATCATCTCTCACCTCCTGTAGGAAGCGAAGACGATATGTTAGAGGCCGGCGTTTGAATTGAATGAAAGAGCTACAATCGAGGAATCAGCATTCCCGCTTGACCTTATAGCGGCTAGAAGGTTTGTAATCGAAAGGACTGAAGGCATTAGGAGGAGCGGTCCATGAGTTCTTGTGACAAATCCTGTGGCTGCGGCCCGGCTTCGACAGGCCCAGAAGCAGCAGCAAAACCATTGAATGAAAGAACTTGGATCAGTAAGTTTTCGGTGCCAAAAATGGACTGTCCTTCCGAAGAAAGGATGATCAGACTCGCACTGAAGGGCTTGCACGAGATTGCTTCATTATCTTTTGATCTATCCGGTAGACAGGTAAGTGTATTTCACGAAGGGCCTGTAGATCAGATTGCTATCAAGTTGGAGTCACTTGGCTTGGGAGCAACGCTCCTGGGTACGCAGCCAGTCAGCCCTGAGTCCATATCGGCTAACAGTGCCAGTGAAGAGCTGAATGCTTCAAAGGAAGCCGGCACTCTAAAAATCTTGCTAGGCATCAACGGCGCGATGTTTGTCGCAGAAATGGGTGCTGGCCTCATTGCTCAATCGACTGGGCTGATTGCCGACTCGCTGGACATGTTTGCTGATGCGGCCGTCTACGGGCTGGCTCTCTATGCAGTCGGTCGCAGCGCCGGGATGCAGGTACGTGCGGCGCATTTGGCGGGTATGTTTCAGATCATTTTAGCCTTGGGTGTGCTTTTTGAAGTTGCTCGACGCTTTCTCTATGGCAGCGAACCTGAGTCAATGTTGATGATGGGGATAGGCGCCGCCGCGCTGGTGGCGAACGTTACTTGCCTGTGGCTGATCTATCGCCACCGCGAAGGTGGCGCCCACATGAAAGCGAGTTGGATTTTCTCAGCCAACGATGTGATTGCGAACGTAGGCGTAATCGCTGCGGGGGCATTGGTCGCGTGGACAGGGTCTTCGTACCCAGACTTCGTGATTGGTACGGTCGTTGGTCTGATCGTGCTGAACGGCGCACGTCGAATCCTGGCGCTGAAAGCTTAACTATTCGAATCGGCAAGCGGCCTGTAGCTAAGGCCGCAAAGCTGGCGCGACACTCGCTTCGCGCAGGTTCACCTCGGCGAGCGCCGATGAAGGATCTATACCCAACAGCGAGCGAAAGGTTCTGGAGAAGTGGGCAGAGTCGGAGAATCCTGACTCGTGAGCGGCAGCGGTAATAGGTTGCCCGCACGCCAGATACCGAACTGCCTGGGTCAGCCTTAGCCACTTCGCATAGCTACGCAGCGGCAAACCCGTCTGCTCCACGAACCAATGCGAGAATCGAGTTGGGGACAGGTGGACCAACGCGGCCAACTCTTCGCGTCGCACCTTGCCCTGGTAAATGGCCGTACTGACTACTGCCAGGCGCTGATCTTCGACTGGAAGTACATCACCTATCTGTAGAGCTTTTCGCACTGCGGACCGAGTGTCTCCCGTGCCTCCCGTCAGGGAGTTCGCAATTTCTGCGGCTTCAGCCGGAGCGATCTCGATTAAAGTCGGCCACATGCTTTTCGGCAGAGCTTGGGCCTCTTCTGCCAAAACATCCAAGTAGATTGAAACAATGAAGGCTCCGCTGATTCGATGCCGAACTCCGGCAGGAATAAACACTGCAAACTCGGTGTGCTGACTTTGCAGGCACTCAACTGTTATGGGCGCGTCCAGACCTATCGTTATCTGATGAGCCTGATGGTGATGCCAATCCTGATGACCAGCACGGCCAGCGAAGACCGCCAGCCCAGTCGTTAGCCACGCGCGACCAGACCACCTGACGGAATCAATTGGAAGGTGGCGCTCCATCGTCAGCGCTTACTTGAGGGCGCTGGGCTTTTCACGCTCGAGATCAATAAAAGCGATACCCCGCCAACGATGGCGATATCCGCGACATTGAACGCTGGCCAGTGCCAGCCTTGATAGTGAAAATCCAGATAGTCCACGACAAAGCCTCGGACAGACCGGTCGATGAGATTTCCCACGGCGCCACCCAAGACGAGACAATAGCCCAAGGCTTCGCTCCAGGGACGTTCTCGTCGAAGTACCGCGATGAGCGTCAATGCTACGGTCAGCGCAATAACAACAAAAAAGGAACGCTGCCAGCCTCCGGCGTCAGCCAAGAAGCTGAACGCGGCGCCAGTATTACGGGCATGCACTATGTTGAAGAATGAGCTTACGGCGACCGAGGAGCCCAGGTCATAGAGGTGCTCGATAGTGAACTTGAGCCCCTGATCGAGCAACGCCAATGCAGCTGCGATTCCCCACCAAAGCCCAGGTCTGGAAGCCCGCGTGGTCGTAATGCACGTGATCATTGACTGCCCCGTAATAAAACCTTCATTTCGTCCGCTACTCGCACCGTTTGTATGGCGTCGACTCGTGCTCGTCCGATTTTTCCCCCACGATTCGAGAAAAGCAAAGCAGCCGTATTACACGCCACTTGACCAACGCATCAGTCGCTCTCTCCCGGCCGTCCAAATTATCAGCCATAGCTGTAAGAATGGAGCTTAGGCACGGGCTGAGTAAGGTTTTTGAGCCGTTCCCAGCCATGGATAACCTTAGACCATTTCGTTTCTAGTAGATAAATGTCACTCGGACAGTATTCGTCGATAGCCGCTGGCAAGCCATGATTCGTGTCACTCTCATCTACGCAGTAAGCGTAAGCCATTCTGAATTACCAACAGCCTCCCCCTCACCGCGAATACAGCTACCCACGTATTGGCTCGGTGGACACTATTAGCTCCGCAGTTGTGTCAAAAAAAGCGTTTCGTTGGACGGATACGATCTGAGCGCAGATCGCGTGTGAATACCCCGCTTGAGCTGCGGATCATAAGGCTCTCATGAACTGTAACGTAGCAAACAAGATCTGCACATCAGCTGACACGCCCCAAATAAAGCCAATCTAAAAAGCAGAGATACATTACAAAATTGTAATTTTCTGATCATGTCCACGTTATCTCCAGATTGCAACGATACAACTCGGCGACGATGCGGGAGGCACATCCTGCTTTCTGTAAACAATAATTCCAGCCGAAGAGCTTTCTAGTTCTGCCGAACCTAAGGAGTGATGTATGAATAACAACACGAAATTTTCGATGGCCGCGTTGGCGATCGTTGTCAGTTCTGGCCCTTCCACGGTATTTGCGGAAGAAAAGGCCGAAGGATTTGTGGAAGGCAGCAGCCTTACTGTTCTCAACCGAAACTATTACTTCAATCGTGATCATCGCAACGGCCAATCGAGTGCAACGGGCAACGGTTACTCCGAGGCCTGGGCACATGCCATCATTAGTAAATTCGAGTCCGGGTTTACTCAGGGCACTGTGGGTGTCGGTGTTGACGCGTTCGCCATGATCGGATTGAAACTCGACACAGGTGACGGGCGTAATGGTGGCCGTAGTTCGTTCGATGTACTACCGGTCAATAGTGATGGGCAGGCTAGAGACGAATATACTAAAATTGGAGGTGCAGCAAAAATTCGCGCCTTTGACACGGTAGTAAAGGTCGGCGACGTATTCCCATCTAACCCAGTCGTTGCCGCTGGTGACTCCAGACTTCTACCAGAAAGTTTCACAGGCGTAACGGCGACAAACACCAGCTTTGACGGATTGACTGTTCAGGCGGGCCGCCTTCACGCTATGAGCCAGCCAACTTCCAGCAATATGCGCGACAATTTCGCGACATTTTATGCCGGACCTGTTAATTCACCGTGGGTCGGCTACTTTGGCGGTGACTACAATCTGAACAAGAATGTGATCGTTAGCCTCTACTCCAGCCGCCTTAAAGACGCCTGGAATCAATATTATGCCGGCACGGGATTAAACTATTCGCTTTCGGATGAACTCTCCGTATTCGGCGGCTTGAACTACTACAAAGCCGTCGACGAAGGCAAAAAATTGCTAGGTGAATTCAACAATAATATTTGGAGTGCTAAAGTCGGCGTGAAGTATGGCGCACACTCTGTCGCATTGTCTCACCAACGAAACAATGGTAACGACGACTTCGACTACCTCCGCCAATCGGATTCCATTTTTCTCGACAACTCAATCCAATACAGCGATTTCAACTCGCCTAAAGAGCGTTCATGGATGGTCCGATACGACTTGGATATGACGACATATGGCGTGCCAGGACTGTCGTTTATGACACGTTACGCCCGTGGCACCGATGCCGATTACTCCAACGCTAATGGAACCTACATGCGACGGGATGCAGAGGGAAATCCGCTGACCGATCAGAAACGCTGGGAACGCGATATTGAGGTGAAATATGTCGTTCAGACCGGATCTTTGAAGGACATGTCTTTCCGCCTGCGCCAAGCAAACACTCGTGCTACAGCGTTTGAATCTGACCTTGATGAAGTACGTGTGATTGTTGAGTATCCATTAGCTGTCATGTGACATCGAACGGGATGACTCGCTGTGCGAGCGTCCCGTCCTTCGAAAAGTTACAGAAATGTCATTTTTCAATCATCTTCACGTTAGGTTATGTTTTTTATACTTATCGTGAGTTGATAGAATCTTAGCTAGCGCATCTGGCTGGGGTTCTATGGATGAGTAGCTAGATTGTGAAAATCCAAACTCAATGCTGTTCAGTTGTCATATCCATTCACCTTTGGAAGCTCCTTTGCTCCTTTGGTAAGGTGAATTTTGAGACGCCCTTCGGGGCGTCTTTTTTTGCCTTTCAGAACTCGAACAAACAAAAACGCCCGACACCTTTGACTAACGAAGCGGGTCGCGCGTTTAATTGTCATATGACAGCGCAGGTATTAACCGCCTCGCCTACGGCAGTCTCCAGCTACAGTGTAAGTGATCGTGTTTAGTTGCCCTACGGAGTCTTCATAAGTCATTGCGGCCGGCACTACTGCGCAGATTTTCGCAGGCCGCACCACACTGATCACCTTTACCACATCCACCTTCATTCCATATTCATATCGCTTCGGTACCGGCGCGCTTTTTCCTTGGCTGACTGCGTACTTCTCCATAGCTTTGGTGTTGGCAGCCATCATTTTTTCGAAAGCCTTATCTCCTCCCCCCTCTGCAAACACGCTTGACGAGACAGCTAAAACTCCGAACAAAGCTAAAATGTTGATAGATTTCATATTCAGCACCTCAACTAATACAGTCAAGATAATATCAGGCTAATGATTGCGACCGGGTGGCGCTAAAATTACAAGTATGTAATCAAACCGGCAAAAAAAACCCGCCACTAGGAGCCTAGGGGCGGGCTGATTCCAAACTGCATGGCTACGCTTACTTAGCCTTCTCATTCTTTTCGTCACTTGACACCACTGAGGCATTTTTTCCTTGTTTCGCCACATACTTCTCCATTGCCAGATCTTTTGCCGCCATCATCTTCTCGAATGTTCTGTCTCCACCGCCTTCCGCCATAGCGAATGAAGAAAGGGCCAAAGCGCCCGCAACAGCAAAGATTTTAGTAAGTTTCATTCTGACACCTCATATAGATAACGCTATTAGGGTATCAATGCGAACCTATCATCACGGTGGCGCTCAGATTACATATTCGTAATCGTTCCTGGTATAAAAAACCCGCTGATGAACAACCGCAGCGGGCTCAAAACCAAAAGAACTATTGGGTTGTTATTCTCCCTTCTGCGGGTTCATCTTCATCGTGGCGGTGCACCCATTGATAGAGCGCAGGCAGTATTAACAGCGTTAATGCAGTCGAGGACAGGATGCCCCCAATCACAACGGTGGCCAGTGGTCGTTGAACCTCTGCCCCGGTGCCAGTGGCCAGAGCCATAGGTATAAAGCCGAGGGAAGCCACCAAAGCTGTCATCAATACCGGACGAAGCCGCGTGAGGGCTCCTTCATTGATAGCAGAATTTAACGAATACCCCCGCTCTCGAAGATTGCGAATGAACGCTATCATCACCAAACCGTTCAGCACCGCAACCCCCGACAAAGCAATGAAACCAACACCCGCCGAGATCGATAGCGGGATGTCACGTAGCCACAAAGCCATGACCCCTCCAGTCAACGCGAATGGAATACCGGTGAATACCAGGAGGCCGTCCTTGAGATTGTTGAACATCATGAAAAGCAGGGCAAATACAAGGAGCAGGGCCACCGGGACAACGATTTGGAGACGTTTCGCAGCCGACTGGAGTTGCTCAAATTGCCCACCCCAGTTAGTCCAATAACCAGCCGGCACCTGTACCTCTCGATCAATAGCGCTGCTGGCCTCTTGAACAAAAGAGCCTATATCCCGACCTCGCACGTTAGCGCTTACGATTACCAGACGCTTACCATTTTCGCGACTGACCTGGTTCGGCCCAAGCACCAGATCGAGAGTTGCCACTTCTGAGAGGGCAATAAAACCAATCTGTTCTGCATTGCCATTGACCAGCGCCGGTACTGGAATCAGCAACGTAGACAACCCTTCAATGTCCTTGCGCATGGCATCGGATAAACGCACAACCATATCGAAACGACGGTCTCCTTCATACATCGTACCCGCTTGGCGACCACCAACCGCTACCGCTATGGTGTCCTGTACATCGCCAACATTCAGGCCATAACGCGCGGCCTTGTCACGGTCGATGTTAATGGTAAGTACTGGTAGCCCTGTGGTCTGCTCGACTTTGACCTCTGAAGCTCCTTCGACCTTCTGCATAGAGGCAGCGATTTTCGCAGCTGTGCTGTTAAGCACTGCCATGTCATCACCGAAGACCTTAACGGCTACGTCACTGCGCACGCCTGATATAAGCTCGTTGAAACGCAATTGAATAGGCTGCGAAAGCTCATAGTTGCTGCCGGGCATCGCGGCCGTAGCCTTTTGAATATCCGCGACTAACTCATCCCGGGATTTGTTCGGATCAGGCCATTGATCCTTAGGCTTAAGCATCACATAGCTGTCAGAGATATTCGGCGGCATTGGATCGGAGGCAATCTCTGCGGTACCGGTACGAGCAAAAACTCGTTCGACTTCAGGCACTTTTGCCAGCACTAGCTTTTCCAAACGCTGCTGCATTTCTACCGATTGCGTCAGACTGGTGCCCGGCACGCGTAGTGCTTGCAGGGCAAAATCCCCTTCGCTGAGGCTCGGTACAAACTCACTTCCCATTCGACTGGCGACAACCCCGCACACTGCAATGAGGCCTAGTGCCATGGCAAAGGCCACTGATCGGTGCTTCATGACCCAATCCAGCGCAGGTGCATACATCCGACGCGCGCCACGCATGATCACGTTCTCTTCTTCCTTGACCTTGCCAGTTACGAACATGGCAATCGCCGCAGGAACAAAGGTAACGGACAGCAGCATGGCGCCCAGCAGGGCGATTACGACTGTAAACGCCATGGGGTGGAACATTTTCCCTTCAACACCGGTCAGGGCAAAAATCGGGAGATACACGACCATGATGATCAACTGACCGAAAATCAGTGGGCGGCGCGCTTCCTTTGCCGCTGCAAACACTTCATGCATCCGTTCGGAACGTGTGAGGATACGTCCATGGTGCTGTTGTGCATGAGCCAAGCGCCGGATCGCGTTTTCGACAATCACCACCGCTCCGTCAACAATGATGCCGAAGTCCAACGCGCCGAGACTCATCAGGTTGGCGCTGACTTTGTTGGTGAACATACCGGTGAATGTGAACAGCATGGCCAAAGGAATAACCATGGCAGTGATCAATGCGGCGCGAATGTTGCCCAAGAACAGGAACAGAATTGCGATGACCAGGATCGCACCTTCAATCAGGTTCTTTTTGACCGTGGCAATCGCCTTGTCCACGAGATTGGTACGGTCGTATACCGTGACCGCCACCACCCCCTCAGGTAGTGACCGATTGACTTGCTCCAGTTTGGCGGCAACGGCCTGAGAGACGGTTCGGCTATTTTCACCGATCAACATGAACACAGTGCCAAGCACGACTTCACGACCGTTTTCGGTAGCCGCACCCGTGCGCAGCTCACGGCCGATATCAACTGTTGCCACATTCTTGATGCGGATTGGCGTGCCATCGACATTAGCCATCACGATGTTGGCAACGTCGTCGGTGGTTGCCACCTGCCCGGGGGCACGAATGAGGAGTTGTTCACCACTGCGTTCGATGTATCCGGCACCGACGTTGGCATTATTCCGTTCCAGCGCCGTCACAAGATCAGTCAGAGTCAGCTTGTATGCCGCCAGGCGTTTTGGATCGGGAGCAATTTGATATTCTTTGGCGAAACCACCAATGGTGTTGATTTCGGCGACGCCGGGAACGTTGCGCAACTGAGGTTTAATAATCCAATCCTGGATCACCCTCAAGTCGGTCGGGGTGTAAGGGCTGCCATCCTCTTTAACGGCGCCTTCTTTTGCCTCAACTGTCCATAGGAAAATTTCACCCAGGCCGGTAGAGATCGGCCCCATGACCGCTTCCACGCCCTCGGGTAATTGCTCCTTGGCAACCTGCAGTCGCTCATTGACCAATTGCCGGGCGAAGAACAGGTCGGTGCCTTCCTTGAATATCACGGTGACTTGCGACAGACCTGAGCGTGAGAGCGAACGCGTTTGCTCAAGAGCTGGCAAGCCGGCCATGGCGGTTTCGATGGGGAAAGTGATTCGCTGTTCTGTCTCCAGTGGCGAGAAACCTGCGGCACCCGTGTTGATCTGCACCTGGACGTTTGTAATGTCGGGTACTGCGTCGATCGGAAGTTTCTGATAGCTGGCGATGCCGAGGCCAGCCATGAGAAGAACCGCGAGCAGCACGATGATGCGTTGCTCGATTGCAAATTGGATCAGGCGTTCGAACATAAGAACCTTCTCGTGGAAATGGCGGATCAGTGGGAGTGTTCAGCCGAGGCTTTACCCAGCTCTGACTTCAGAATGAAGCTGCCGGCAGCAGCGACTTGAACACCGGGCTCCAGGCCCTCTGTGATCTCAACCAGACCCGCCGCACGACTGCCTATTTCCACCGGCTGCGCCTTAAATCCGTCATCAGTTCGAACGAAAACTGTAGGTTTATCCTCGACCGTCTGGATCGCCACTTCTGGCACCGCGACTTTCGTCTGCCGGGTATCGGTATCTACCAGCACGGTAACGAACAGTCCGGGACGCCAGGCGCCTTTCGGATTGGGTAGGGTCACGCGGACCGTGGCGGTACGGGTCTGCTCGCCCAACAAACTTCCTACGTAGGCCACGGTGCCCGTAACTTCGGCACTCAACTCTGGGGCATTGACGGTAACGGACTTGCCCACCAGCACCTTGTTCAAATCCTTGGGGGAGACGCCAAAAGTTACCCACACACGGGACAAGTCCGAAAGAGTGAAGGCATTGGTGGTTTCGCTGACAACCTCACCAAGGCCCAAGTGTTTCTCAACCACGACGCCATCGAACGGCGCACGCAGCTCATACCGGTTGCCGCCGCTGGCTACCGAGCTTCCACTAAGTACGCTGATTTTTTGACGGGCATTGCTGAGGGCGATTTCAGCTTCTTGCAGAGCCTGACGGGCTTGAAGGAAATCTTGTTCGGCAGAGATTTTGTCTTGCCATAACTGTCGCTCACGCTCGTAGGTGGTACGCGCCAACTCCAGACGACGTTGCGCTGCGGCTTGCTCACTACGCTGATCAGAAATTTGCTGGCTGGCGATAACGGCTAGTAGCTGGCCTTTTTTCACCGGCTGGCCAAGATTGACATGTACCGACTCGACGACGCCAGGCACTCGGGGCACGACATGGGAAGTCCGGTCGTCATCGAACCGGACTTCTCCGGGGAAGGGCAATGACAGGCTGATGCTTTGTGCCTTTGCTTCGGCCAACTGTATGCCAGCCGCGCTAATCTGCTCCTCGCTAAGTGTCAGGTGACCTTCTTCCTCTTCGCCCTCGGCATGTTCGCCTACAGCTGTTGACCCACCAGCATCCTTGTTGGCGTCATCATCGTGGCCATGCTCCTCATGAGGCTGAGCTTCGGCGGACGGTGCAGACGTGTTACCAACCCAGAATGAGCCGATTCCCATGCCCACCGTCAGGGTCAGCGCGATAACAAAAATTTGTTTTTTATCCATGGAAACTCCCTACGCAGCTCAATCGGGCAGTCACGAATTAGCGTGACAAATGCAGTGCTGAGCAGCGGTACAAAAGCGTTATATGAAATTCACTGGGAACGAGTTAACTGAGTGACATCACCGAAAACTCGCTCAATGCGCACCCAGGCGTCTGTTGCCTCTGCAATGGCCTGGATGTATTGGTTACGTGCGCTGATCAACGTGCGCTGTGCATCGAGCACATCCAGGAAGTTGAACTTGCCCATTTCGAAACCTCGGGTCGCGGTGTCGACGGCATTTTGGGCGGCAGGCAGGATGGTTTGATTGAAAGAGGTAACTTCGGTGTTCGCCGTCATCCACTGATCCAGAGCGATCTGAATTTCTGTACGCAGGCGTAACTCGCTTGAATTGCGAAGGTCGCGGGCCTGATCGGCTCGGCGGGCTGCTGCCAGTACATTGCCTTGATTACGATTGAACAACGGAATGGGCATCGACAGCCCCACAACGTTCACACGCTCGCGTTCTCGTTCATCGTATTGACTGCCCACACTTACGGTGAGATCTGGAACACGCTGAGACTTCTCCAGATCAAGAGAAGCTTCACGCTGATCAATTTGTAGTTTTGCCAATCGTAATTCGGCAGTTTCACCGATGCGGTTGAGCAGCAGTGACGGTTCCGGAACGTTGGGCATTGGCCGGTCTGACTCACCGACGGATTTAAACGAAGGCAACGGTGCGCCCATTACGCGCGCAAGCTGCTGATAGGCATTTGCTTCGTCGCGCTCAGCACGCCGCAGTTCTAGGCGCACTTCAGATAACTGTACCTCTGCTCGTGTACCTTCGATGGGGGATGATTTACCACTATTAATCCGTCCTTGAGCAACACGAACACCGCGCTCGGCAAGCACAAGGGATTGACGCGATAAGAGCAATCTCTGCTGGGCCGTCGAGGCGCTAGAAAAGGCCTGGATGACTTCTGCACGTAGAATATTGCGTTTACGCTCCAATTCAATACTAGCCGCGTCTTGGGCTCGACTGGCAACGTCTATCCTAGCTCCGCGCTTGCCGCCAAGCTCAATCGGTTGGTTGATCATTACCGTCGTAGTGCGCGAGCTCCGTCGGGTATCTTCAGCTTCCCAAGAAAGCTCGGGGTTGGGAATCAAACCCGCTTGTTTTCGATCTCCTTGGCTGATACCAATTTCCCATTGTGCTGCCGCCAAATCGGGATTGTTAGCAAAGGCCGATTCCAGTGCCTGATCCATGGTCAGCGTCTGAGAAGACGAAACTGCGGCAAAACTGGTGTCTGCCATTAAGAACATACAACTCAAGCCTACAACTAGTAAGGACTTTTGTATGTTCAAGGGTGCAGTTAACTTTCTATGCGGACGCAATTTCATAGTTCCTTCAACGCCTATTCTCTATACGTAAATGTAAAGTTTTGCACTTATCAGCAAGGTGACTGAAAAATTACAAATACGTTATCCAACGATGCAGCTATTTTTTTTGCACTAGCATAGGAGGAATGAAAGATTCGAACGTGGGGGCAGCAATATGCCGAAACAAATACCAACCTGGTATCTGCCGAACAGCACTTGTCGATTTTGGTTAACCATGTGTGGCGCTTGCCCAGTGTTCGATTCAACGGTCAAAGTGCGACACGTTGTCGCAAGGAGTCGCTGTGATGGCTCAAGACCGGGGGTTTAAGCTTGACCCTGTAGCGGCTACAGGCTTTAAGATCATTATTTAATATCTAATGCCGGATATCGGTAAGCGCAAAAAATTAAATGGTTTCGAATTATATAATTCTTCTCAGAAAATAAAACAATAACACTTCTGACCCAACTGACTTCCTATTGAAGAGGGCGAAATATCATGCGAATCCTTGTAATTGAGGACGAGCCTAAAACTGCCGAATACTTGCATCAAGGGCTGACAGAAAGTGGCTATATAGTCGACCGTGCGGTAACCGGAGCAGATGGACTTCATCTTGCACGTCAACATGTCTATGATTTGGTGATACTCGACGTTAATCTTCCAGAACTTGATGGCTGGGGTGTTCTTGAACATCTGCGCCAAAGCAGCAATACCAGGGTGATGATGTTGACGGCCCGGGGACGGCTTGCGGACAAAATTCGCGGGCTCGATCTGGGTGCTGATGACTATCTGGTTAAACCGTTTGAGTTCCCAGAGCTGCTTGCCCGAGTACGAACCCTTATGCGTCGAAGTGAACACATTCCTGTACCGCAGGTACTCAAAGTAGCCGATCTGGAGCTCGATCAAGGGCGCCACCGTGCCTTTCGTGGCGCGCAGCGTATAGATTTGACGACCAAGGAGTTCGCGCTTCTGCATCTACTGATGCGTCAGACTGGAGAGGTACTCTCACGAACCCAAATCATCTCCTTAGTGTGGGATATGAATTTTGACTGCGACACCAACGTTGTAGAGGTTTCAATCCGTAGATTGAGGGCCAAAATTGACGATCCCTTTGATAACAAATTGATCCACACCCTTCGCGGGGTTGGTTACGTATTGGAGGCACGCGAATGAAGCCGGCGAGCCTGTCAATGCGACTTGGTTTGACGGTGAGTATCTTGGGGGCGTTGTTAGTGGTGTTTCTGGCTATATTGGCCTTTTTCGCGCTAACACATGAGCTGGATAAATTGGCGAAACATAGTCTGGAAAAGAAAATGGAGCAGGTGGAACACAGCCTCTCATTTTACGAGGATATGGCGGAGGTGAACTCGAAACCGCACTCCTTGCTGGATCAAGTCATGGGGCACGATAATCTAAATTTGTCCATCTATGACCTGACAAACCTCAGGACCCCAGTACTAAAATTCGGAACTGGTTTGTCGGATCCACGAATCGAATTGAAAGCTGCTAATGCCGCCATCGACAATCTTTCATATTCCTCAAATTCCGACAGCGAAGGTCGACACTTCCTCACCGCATCCAAACTCATCCGATTGAAGAATGGTAAAAATGTCGCCGTATTGCTGTCCATGGATAGTGCGAACGATGAAGCATTGCTCAGCGCGTATCTTCGATCGACGATTATTGCTCTACCGCTTTTACTGATACTCATTGGAATTAGCGCTTGGGCCGTGGTGCAACGAGGGCTCTCTCCCCTGAGAGAATTTCGAAAGGTCGCCGCCATGATCTCTGCCCAAGATCTCAGTCATCGTCTTTCAGTGGTAAAAATGCCTCAGGAACTGAGTGAACTGGCCCATGGTATCAATTTCATGCTCCACAGGCTCGACAGTGGTATTCAGCAGCTGTCGCAGTTTTCCGATGACTTGGCCCATGAATTACGTTCCCCAATCACCAATTTGATGGGAAAGGCACAAGTGACACTATCTCGGGAGCGACCTGCAGAAGAGTACAAAGCGGTGTTGGAGTCTTGCACCGAAGAGTTGGGCCGAGTCACCCGGATCGTCTCGGATATGCTCTTCCTCGCTCAAGTCAGTCATCCAGCGGCGCTCGTCCCGTTCGAGACAATTACCTTAGAAGATGAAGCATTGAAGGTCGTCGATCTGTTTTCACTGTCGGCGGAAGAAAAGCGGATCAGCCTAAGCGTCGCCGGAAATGGCAAGACCATTGGCGACAGGCTGATGATTCAGCGAGCAATATCGAATCTGCTGTCGAACGCTATACGCCACTGCCCGGCCGGCCAATCTATTTCAATTGTTATCGAAAGCCATGCCGAACGAGTCTCGCTACTTGTAGGCAATCCAGGCGCAGGGATCGAACCTCAGCATCTGACGCACTTGTTCGACCGTTTTTATAGAGTCGACACCAGTCGCTCCCGTGCGGAAGGTGGGACTGGTCTTGGCTTGGCGATTGTCAGATCGATCATGAGTCTTCATCAGGGAACAGCGGAGGTTCAGAGCATGCCTGGTAGCATTACCGTTTTCAGGTTGAATTTTCCAAACCTCGAAGGACAAACTTCCTGGCAGCAGGCAAGACGGGTTCAGGGGTGAGTTTCAATATCAAGCTTGCAAAATCCGCACTCATATCCCCCCATACCTCTAGAAATGCTCTGGTGGTGTAGGGGGCCTCCCCTTACGTGCCCTACCACTGACAGGGCTGTACGCGACGTATCTTTCTAGTGCTGCAAACCTTCGTTTTCTTCGAGCCCTTCATGAAACTGCGAATTCTCTAATTGAAGCGTCGTATGGCTTATATGGAACACTTCGCTCATGAGGTGTGTCACTTCAGCCAGTATTTCCTGCTCGGTGCGTGAGAAACGTTGGACGACAAGGTGTGCACTCATGACATTCCTGCCGCTGGTCAAAGCCCAGATATGCAAATCATGAATATCCTCAACGCCTTCAACCGCTCTTATTCTTAGCTCCACTTCAGCGATATCAATGCCCTCCGGAACGCCTTGCAACAGGATATTCATGCTTTCTTTAAGCAGGATCCAAGTTCTGGGAAGGACCCATAACCCAATAGCTGCGGCAACGATCGCGTCCACCCAAGTCCATCCGGTAAAGCGAATGATCAGTGCGGCTCCTATCACGCCTATGGAGCCTAGCATGTCACTCCAAACCTCCAGATAAGCGCCTTTGACGTTAAGACTTTCGTCACTGGCAGACATCAGCAAGCGCATTGAGACAAGGTTCACAACTAGCCCGATCACTGCCACGATCAGCATGCCTGTTGATTCTATTTCTGTCGGAGTTTTAAAACGCTGATAGGCCTCGTACAGGATGTAGACCGCCACCATGAACAACAGAATCGCGTTGAAAGCGGCTGCGAGAATCTCAAATCGTGCATATCCAAATGTCCTTTTTTTATCCGCTGCGCGCTTGGCGATCTGAATAGCGACCAATGAAATAGCTAATGCAGTGCAATCGGTCAGCATATGAGCTGCGTCCGATAACAACGCCAAGCTGCCGGTAATGAAAGCCCCAATGACCTCTGAGATCATAAAACTCGTCGTTAACGCGAGAGCGATCCACAGTTTTTTCTCATGTCCTGCACGTGCTTGACCGTGACTATGACCAGCGCTCATATGCCTCTCCATAGGTGTGTTAGCGGATGCGACAACGACTTAGACCGCACGTGTGGATCAATCTTCATTAAGAAGAGTTTCCAGCTCTTGAGAAAGTGGCATCACCTGAAAGGCACTGACCCGGGCACGACCAGCATTCCCCGAAGGCACTCATACTTTAGAAAATAGCAGTGCAGCGATAACTCGTGTTATTTGTCCCAGGATCTCCCGAGGATCATGTGTCTTGACGCCCACGTACAGCATCAAGACGTGTGACTTTGCACGTAGCAAAGTGCGGCGTTGTGAGAGGATGTGGGTACGTTCAAGCCAATAGTAAGCGCGCCCATAATCTCGGGACAGAATCGCCACCCGAGCTTCGTCGAAGCCCTCAAGAATTGCCCTATGCAAAATCTCTTTCAGCTTGGGCTCCAACTATTTTCAGGGTAACCATCTGCGTCACGATCAATTCTGTCATGACAGCCTGGGCAGAGGAGCATCAGGTTGGCAGTATCGTTTGTGTGCGCCTCAGCATCATGATCCGCACGTCCCCGAGGCCCCTTGGGACTGGCGGGTAGGATATGCGCCACTTCGCCCCATTTCATTGGCTTGCCGGCACGATAGTCGAACGTTAGATCTGCGCCGCACAGTTCACAATGACCAGCGGTCTGTGTCCATACGATCCGCTTCGTCTCATCATTCGTATTAAAGCGCCCACTCGCAGGCTTTGCGTCTTCTTGTTCTGCCATTCCGACCTACCCCCCGAGAAACATCCATGATCGAAAACGATGACGGCAAGATAAGATCATATTAAGGTCATTTGCCTCAATTTCAAGAGAGATATCAGGGTGACGAATGCTAAGTCGGCTTTGAGCAGGGTGCTTTTTTTGGCTCATCGAAACGCAGTGATGGAAGCGGGCGTTTTTCTAGCAAGTGCTGGTGGGGAATGGCACTGACCACAGCGTATGTATCGAAATTAGCGAGTTTATGCAAAATACATAAACTCGCTAATTTCGATACATACCGCGCGTAGAACTGATGACAACGAGATGTGCAACTCAAACGAGGCTGCAAGCGCAGCCCCTTTTGCACATTTTTTCCGCGTTAGTGCCTGCCAGGCTCAGCGGATAGGCGTCGACGGCGCATGAGGTGATAGGCCGCCGGAATGACGAACAGCGACAGCAACGGCGCCGTGACCATACCGCCAATCATCGGGGCGGCAATGCGGCTCATCACCTCGCTGCCGGCACCACCTCCTAAAAGTATTGGTAACAAACCAGCGATAACCACCGCAACGGTCATGGCCTTGGGGCGAACGCGCTGCACAGCGCCTTCACGAATCGCGGCCATCAACCCGCGTTCTGTGTTGTCACCGAGCTCTTGACGCTCGGCCCAGGCATTTTTCAGGTAGAGCAGCATGATCACGCCAAATTCGGCAGAAACTCCAGCCAGGGCGATAAAGCCGACCCCGGTGGCAACCGACAGGTTGAATCCCAACAGATAGAGAAACCATGCTCCGCCCGTGAGAGCGAATGGCAGCGTGGCCATAATCAGCAAAGCCTCATCAAAGCGTGCAAATGTCAGGTAAAGCAGGACGAAGATGATCAGCAGCGTGGCGGGGACCACCAGTTTTAGTCGTGCATTTGCCCTCTCAAGAAACTCGAACTGACCTGAGTAGCTCAGGCTCATGCCGGGCTGCAACTTGACCTGCTCGCTGACGAGCCGACGTAGATCGGCGACTACCGATGCAATGTCCCGGCCACGCACGTCGATGTACACCCAGCCTGAAGGCCGTGCGTTTTCACTTTTGAGCATCGGCGGCCCGTCGTTGACCTTGATCTTCGCCACTGTGCCAAGGGTGATCTGGCTGCCTAGCGGGGTGTAGATTGGCAACTGCTCCAAAGCGCTAAGCGAATCCCGCCACTCCCGAGGGTAACGGACGTTGATTGGGAAGCGTGCAAGCCCTTCAATGGTTTCACCGACATTTTCCCCGCCGATAGCGCCGGCCACGATCGACTGCACATCGGCGATATTCAGTCCGTATCGGGCGGCGGCTTGTCGGTCGATATCCACGTCGATGTAACGTCCACCGGTTAATCGCTCGGCCAGAGCCGAACTGACACCGGCTACGCCCTTGGCCACTCGCTCGACCGCCTGAGTCGCCGAATCGATTTCCGTCAGGTTGGTGCCGGCAATCTTTACACCAATAGGACTTTTGATCCCCGTAGCCAGCATGTCTATTCGGTTGCGAATCGGTGGTATCCAGATATTCGTCAGCCCAGGAACTCGCACCACTCGGTCCAGCTCCTCCACCAGTTTTTCCGGAGTCATGCCTGGTCGCCATTGCTCCTGTGGCTTGAACTGGATGGTGGTTTCGAACATCTCCAGCGGCGCCGGGTCGGTGGCAGTTTCGGCACGTCCCGCTTTACCGAAGACATGTTCGACCTCTGGCACGGTCTTGATCAGGCGGTCGGTCTGTTGCAGCAGTTGCGCCGCTTTCTGTGCGGACAATCCGGGCAGCGCCGAAGGCATATAGAGCAGGTCGCCCTCATTCAAAGGCGGAAGAAACTCGCCCCCCAAGCGCGACATTGGCCATAGCGCACTAAAAAACACCAACGCCGCCACAAGCAGCGTGATCCTCGGTCGCCGCAGCACTGCATCCAGAGCCGGCTGGTAGATCCGGATGAGCCAGCGGCTCAGCGGGTTGTTTTTTTCATTAGGAATCCGTCCCCGAATCCAGTAGCCCATCAAAACCGGCACCAAGGTCACTGACAATCCCGCTGCTGCAGCCATGGCGTAGGTCTTGGTGAAAGCCAGCGGGCCGAACAGCCGACCCTCTTGCGCTTGCAGGGTGAACACCGGAATGAACGAAAGAGTGATGATCAACAAACAGAAGAATAGGGCTGGTCCAACTTCAGTCGCCGCTTCGGTCATTACCTGCCAATGACGTTCACCATTCAGTTCCTCACCTGGATTGGCCACGTGCCATGCCTCAACTTTCTTGTGTGCGTTTTCGATCATCACCACAGCAGCATCGACCATGGCGCCGATGGCGATGGCTATCCCACCCAGGGACATGATGTTGGCGTTGAGCCCTTGGTAGCGCATGACAATAAAGGCCATCAGTACACCGACCGGCAGGGAAATAATAGCCACCAGAGAGGAGCGCAGGTGCCAAAGAAAGATCCCGCAAACCAATGCGACAACGATGAACTCTTCGATGAGCTTGTGGCTGAGGTTTTCAACAGCGCGGTCAATCAGTTTCCCACGGTCGTAGGTGGTGACAATTTCCACTCCGGCCGGAAGGCTGCTTTTCAACTCGTCGAGTTTGGTCTTGACCGCCGCAATGGTCTCGCGAGCATTCTTACCGCTGCGCAAAATCACCACGCCGCCAACCGTCTCGCCTTCGCCGTCGAGTTCGGTGATGCCACGGCGCATCTCCGGCCCCAACTGGATCGTGGCGACATCGCCCAAGTTCACCGGCACACCGCCCGATCCCAGCTTGAGGGGGATCGCCCGAAAATCATTGAGCGTCTTCAGGTAGCCGGATGCACGCACGATGAACTCGGTCTCTGCCATCTCCAGCACCGCGCCACCCGTTTCCTGATTGGCCTTGCCGATCGCTTCGGTCACCTCGGCCTGCGTAATACCAAGACTGGCCAGTTTGAGCGGATCAAGCTGCACTTGGTACTGCTTGACCATGCCGCCCACAGTGGCCACTTCCGCCACATTGGGCAGGGTCTTGAGTTCAAACTTGAGGAACCAGTCCTGAAGTGCGCGTAGCTGCGCCAGATCATGCCCGCCAGTGCGATCCACCAGCGCGTACTGGAAGATCCATCCTACGCCTGTCGCATCTGGCCCCAACGCTGGCTTGGCGCTGGCCGGCAAGCGGCTTTGTACTTGGCTCAAGTACTCCAACACCCGCGAGCGAGCCCAGTACAAGTCAGTGCCGTCTTCGAACAGCACATAGACAAAGCTGTCACCGAAAAAGGAATAACCACGCACCGTCTTGGCACCTGGTACTGAGAGCATGGTGGTGGCCAACGGATAGGTGACCTGGTTCTCGACAATCTGGGGTGCTTGTCCAGGATACGGGGTGCGGATGATCACCTGCACATCGGACAAGTCTGGTAGCGCATCAATGGGCGTGCTCTGCACCGACCAAATGCCCCACGCCGTGATAAACAGCGTCGCCAGTAGCACCAGGAATCGGTTGGTTACGGACCAACGAATCAGGGCTGCAATCATGGCTGGCCCCCTGATTTGTCCAGACGCTCAACACGCAAGCCGTCGTCGGTCTGATTCACACCTATCCGGACCTTGTCGCCCGTTTTAAGACCCTGCATCAGAGCGGGATTGGCGAGCGGGAACGTCATCGTCATGCCAGGCATGCCCAGCGTCTTAAAAGGGCCGTGAGCGAGAGTGACTTCTTTATCGTTGATCTCAACGATTTGCCCATCCGCTTCATGCAAACCGGCGGCGGCTGCACTGGTGGGTGAAGGTTCCTCTGATTTGGCAACGATGCCTTTAAGACTGGCCTCTGAGTCGAGCAGGAACTGGCCAGAGCTAACCACTTTTTGGCCCTCTTCCAACCCTTTCAATATCGCCGTCTTGCCATCGCTTTCCTGCCCAAGTTGCACCTCCACGGGACGATAGCGACCGGCGTCTTCAGCGAGCATCACCAGGGCACGTAGACCGGTGCGAATGACCGCCTCGCTCGGCACCCACAGCACACTTTGCTCCGTCGCGCGATTAAGGCTCACGCGTGCGGTCATACCCGGCCTGAGACGGCCTTGCGGGTTAGGCAATTCGACGCGCACGCGAAGGGTGCGACTATCGGGATTGGTTTCTGGAAGAATCGCGCTTACCACGCCGTTGAGCACGACGCCTGGGAACGCGGGCAAACGCGCCTCAGCCACTTGTCCCAGCTGTATCGACCCGAATTCAGTCTCCGGGACCGCCAGAGCCAGCCAGACGTTACTCAACCCATTCACGCGTGCCAGTGTTTGGCCGGCAGCCACTGTCATACCTTCGCGCACATCGAGTTCTTGCAACACCCCACTGATAGGGCTGGTGAGGGTCAGGTTCGGTTGGACTTTGCCACTGCGCTCTACTTGAGTAATCGATGCCGCCGGCATCCCGGTAAGCCGCAAACGCTGGCGAGCCGCTGCCAGCAAGCCCGCATCGCCGCTACGCTTAAGTGCGAGAAACTCCTCCTGAGCCGCAGACCACTCCGGGACAAGAATATCCGCCAAGGCGGCGTTGGCTTTGATCACATCGCCAGGAGCATGGGCATACACGCGCTCGACGAAACCCGCCGTACGGGCCTGGATGACGGCGACGTCACGCTCGTTGAAGGTCAATACACCTACAACGTCCAGACTCGAAGCAAACACACCTCGATTGACCGTAGCCAGTCGCACACCAAGATTCTGGGTCAGGCTTGGATCAATGCGAACAGTGGCGCTGTCCCCCTTGCTATCCGCGTACTGAGGGACCATCTCCATGTCCATGAAGGGCGACTTACCCGGCTTATCGAATTTCTGTTGTGGGTACATGGGGTCGTACCAATACAGAACCTTGCGATCGACTGAGGACTCCGGCTTCGGCTCCGATGCTGCATCCGGTACTGCGCTCACCCTCGGTTGAGCCAACCAGTAACCACCGGCGACTCCCAAAGCAATTGAGATGCTGACAACAAAAACCCCTTTCCATGTTCGAGAGATCATTGAGCGGACTCCCCATAGGCGAAATACAGGCGAGCGCTGGTGAGAGCACGCTGCTCTTCAACATCAATCTGCTTGAGACGGGCTTCGATAAGCTCGCGCCGAGCGGCCACGACGGAGTTCAGATCGCCTTTGCCGGCGCGATAGCTGGCCATAGTGAGCTCGACCTTTTCCTTAGCCAAAGGGAGCAGGCTGGTCTGGGCTCGATGAACGGCGCGGTTCAGGCGCTCATAGTCCGCTAAGTCATCCTCCAATTGCTGGGTGTGCTCGCGTGAAAGGACCTCACGCTCAGCCTCAAGCTGATTGAGTTCCGCATGCTTGGCTGCGATTTTTGGGTTTTGTCGCGAGTCAGGAAACAGTGGTAGATCCCATGAAAACTGCACGCTGACCATGTCGCCGAACTCTCGGCCGCGATGCTGATAGTCGACTTCCCAGCTCCAATCAGACCGCTTTTCCGCTTCGGCCTCGCGCACCTTGGCCTGCGCTTCGCGGGTCATTGGGGCAAACGCTGCCAATTCTGGGTGATGTTGAACGTTGTGAGAGTACCCAGAGGCTTCTACAGGCCATTCAGGCAAGCTGCCCACAGGTTTATCGTTTGCGGCTGGTCCAATCCAGCTCTTCAAAGCTGCTCGGGCTTGCGATCTCTGGCGAATCAGATCGTCCTGCTGCTCTTCCAGTTGTGCCGCCTCCTGTTTGGGCGTGACGGCATCAGCAGGTTGAGCGCGGCCACCGGCAATCTGCGCGCGGACGGTATCGGCCAGCAGGCGGTTTTCCCTATAGAAGTCCTGGAACAGCGCGTCTTTACGCTCAACGGAATAGCTGCTGATCCAGGCCAGCGCCGTGGCCTGACGAACCTTTAGACGTTCGACCAGACGCTCAGCGGCAGCGCGGTCAATGGCTGCATCAGCAACCTCGATTCGGGCTTTTCGTTTGGCGCTGTTCGGCATTTCCTGACTGACACCGACCATTTGCATGGTCATGAAGTCCTGATCGATGCTCCAGCGATCCGGCCCCCCAATGGGATAGTTCTGTATACCTACCAGCAACTTGGGATCGGGTAGTTCCCCGGCTGGGATGGCTGCACTAGTGGCGGCACGAATTTTTGCATCTTGTGCAGTCAGCGACGGCGCATTGGTTTCAGCCAGCTGCAAAGCATCATCGAGTGTCAACGCAGCAGCGAAACTCGGCGTGGCCAATACGCTTGCCGCCAAGATGGCCACGAGGGGCCGCCCTGTGCAATAGCACTTGGATTTCATGTTCACGATTCCTGTGATGATCCACTGCGTGCTTCATGAGAGATGCACGCAGATATCCCATACCGCCTGACGCGGAATGAGGCTCAGTGTGGTACAGGAATCAAATGCGGGGAGGTCGCCATACCCCTGATGGAGTTTGGACAGGATGGGAATCTATGGAGATGGACGCTGCGAGGGGGCTCGACAGGGTCACCGGAGGCTTGATGATGGAGACTTGCAGCATGCCGCCGGTCTTGCACTCCTGGCCCGGCTTACAGGGTTTACCGTGCTCGGTTGGGCTTTTCATGTCATGGCAGCAGTCTTGGCCCATGCCGTCCATCATCGCCATGCCCATGGTTGGCATCGGGCACGGCTCTGTCGGCGCCTGAACACCCGCCATCCCGCTGAAGGGAAGCGCCAGGCTAATCAGGAAAATCAGGCAAAGCCGTAGATAGCGTGTCATGGGCTGAAGTGTAGCCAGTAGAAATGGTGCTAACAATCACGTTCTAGGCTTCTTGGTTAGCTGCCAGAAACCTCTATTGCGCGCTCATTTCCATTTCAGGACTTAGCGTGCCTAACCATGCGACAAGACAGATGATGAGGATTGCCATCAGGAATTCGAATTTCATGCTGCGGCGCAAGGCATTGACCGCTACAGAGTATTGACCATTGCGAACCGAGCGCTCCAATAGCGGGCTTAAGTGAAAGCGGTTCAGCGTCGCTAAAACGATCATCCCGGCAAAGAGCAGGATCTTCAAAAACAGCAACTGGCCATAGGTACTGAGCATGACCTCATCAAGGTTGGGACCGACGATGAAAAGGTAATTTACTACTCCCGTAACGCTTATGATCGCAACAATCACACCGCCGGCCGACTCAAAGCCAGTCAGCACGCGGGCAAGAATACGTGCTTCCTCCTCACCCTTCAGCGATTTCAACCGCAGCAGTAGAGCGAAGGCCGCTAGAGCACCCAACCAGCCACCTGCCGCTAATAAATGGAAAATGTCGCTGAGAAAATGCCAGTAGCGGCGGCTGCCTTCGTCCATGGCACCATGCCCTGTCCAGGCTAGCGTGGCCAACGCGATTGCTCCACAGGCGGTGACGATCCAGAGGCTGGGTGTCGGATATCGTTTATTCAACGCGACGCCCAGAATTGCCCCCACCAAGGCGGCTATCCGAACCATCCAGGTCAACCCAACATCGGTGCCCATGATGACCATTTCAAAAATGTGGTGATGTAGCTCCATAAGCTCCGATACACCGCTCATTGCTTTTGCAAGCAACAACATCGCAGCAAGGGACAGAGCTACACCTGCAATAGAAGTACCGTAAAGAAGCGACTCAAAGTTCAAGACCGTGCCCGATACCCTTTCCTTTCCCCTGAGACTGTACAAGCCGAATATGGCCAGTCCAAATAACAACATCAGGTCAAAATAGAGAGCAAAGCGAACCACGATATTTAATGAGTCGCTCATGGATCATTTCACTTTGAATGAAAAGTTGCCGGTGATCGGGTGGGTGTCCGAAGACACTGCACGCCATTCAACTTTGTAGGTACCGGTGGTCAGCGGTGCAGCCGGCGTAATCACCATCGTTTTCGGATCACCACCAGCAGCGACAGCGGCCTTTACACCCATGGGGGAGTTAGGCATGCCAGGCATGTCGGTCATGATCAGCTTTGCACCGGAAAACTGAGTGGTGAGATTCTCAGAAAAATGCAGTTCGATTTTCGACGGAGCCGCCGCATCCGAGCCTTCTGCCGGAGTGGAAGAAAGAAGTTTTGGATGTGCCTGGGCCACTGCACTCAGAAGCAAACCAGCAGTGATTGCAACGGCCACGGACGTAGTTTTAAGGAATGACATGCAAGACTCCTCACAGCAAGCGCTGTTGATTCGAGGTTTTTTGGGAGGAACTAGTTTTTAATTTCTTTAAAAACCACTGTTGATTAACTCGGAGCCCCCGTCCTCTTCGCCAGGTTGAACAGGAGAAACTCGCTAGCCCTAACGTCACAGTGCGAGAACACGATGCCACACGATCACAAACTGTTCGATTACATTTCAGTCAGCTTGATCCGATGTTTGGCATCTAATCGTTGAGCGTAGCAAGGCCTGAAAAGAGACGGCGTACCGCAGGACCGGGGAGCTCAATCACTCTGAAAAATCCGCAGAGGCGTAGCTAAACGCACAACGCCAAGACGCCGTTGGTCCCAAATGTTTTGTCGCTCAGCTAACCGTCGAATCGACGGCCGGAAACTCAAGATGAAAAGCCGTTTTCCCGTCGCCTGACGTACACCAGATCTTGCCATCGTGCGCTTCGACAATTGATCGGGTAATCGACAGACCTAGCCCTGCGTTGCTTGGACTTCCTTCTCGCCGCGCTGGGTCCACGCGATAAAAACGATCAAACAGCTTTTCAAGGTGTTCGGGGGCAATGGGCTCACCATGGTTTTCCACGACAACCGTTACCGACGCATCCTTGTGCTGAATATCGACACTGATTGACGTCCCTTCATAGGTGTAGCGCAGCGCATTTGAGAGCAGATTGGAAATCGCTCGGTGGAGCATAAGAACATCACCTCGCACGCTCCCCCGTCCTGAAACCTTGAGCTCGATCCCTCGTTCATCAGCCAACAGGCGGTAGTACTCAAGCAATTTTTCCACGACAGCCACCAGGTCTATTGGCTTGCTCTCGTGCGTAATTAGACCATTGTCAGATTTCGCCAGAAAAAGCATGTCATCAATCATCCGGCTCATGCGCTTCAAGTCATCAAGATTGGAGTACAAATTGTCTTCGTAGTCCTCGATGTTTCTTTTTCTCGAAAGCACCACTTCAGTGTGGGTCATCAAGTTGCTCACGGGGGTCCGTAGTTCGTGGGCAATGTCTGCCGAAAAGTTGGATAACCGGACAAATGCATCGTCGAGCCTGGATAACATGGCGTTGAACGACAACACCATCTGTTGAAGCTCTTTCGGAACGGGTGCCAGGGGAATACGCTCCTTGAGTGATTTTGCTGACATGGAGGCAGCAACCCGTGTGACCTGGCGGATAGGCCGCATGCCACTGCTAGCTACCATCCAGCCGAGTGCAGCACTGACCAATGCGCTGATCACCAACCCTATCCAAAACCATCGTTCGAGCGTCTCGAAAAAGGACATATGCTGCGTAACGTCAAAAATCAACATGACAGTTAATGGCCTTTCTTGTCCCGTCACTACGGATTGCGCAGTCACACCACGGAACATCTGCTCTTGCTCCCGCCATTCCCAGACGGTTGTGTTTGTGGTTGTTCGAAACGCCTTCGGAACGTCGACCGGGCCGGGATCCGCAAACAGCACCTTGCCGTCGCCATCGATGATAAGCGCAGTCAAATCACGGTGTGCGCCCAGCAGCGCTTCTAACTCCGGTTTAGCCTCGCTGAATTGATCGATGTTGCTCAGCCCGGACAAGATCCGCTGGGTCGAGTGGAGTTTTTCGTACAATGCCTGCTGATCCAGCATCTTGAAATGATGCCGGCTGAGGTTATTGAAACTGAGTCCGGCGACCGTGAGCACGGCCGTTACCGCGAGCATAAACATCAGACTCATACGAGTCGTCAGGGACATCCGGTTCATCACGACTCCGAATCTGGTGCATCGAGCATGTAACCCATTCCCCTTGAGGTATGAATCAACTTGACCTCAAAATCGTCGTCTATCTTGGCCCTGAGCCGTCTCACTGCAACCTCGATAACGTTGGTATCGCTGTCGAAGTTCATATCCCAAACCTGGGAGGCGATAAGAGACTTTGGCAGCACCTCCCCTCGACGACGCAGCAGAAGCTCAAGCAACGCGAACTCTTTGGCCGTAAGGTCTATGCGTTTGCCTCCTCGGATGGCTCGACGCTTGAGCAGGTCCACTTCAAGGTCAGCCAGTTTCATAAAGGTTTGCGAAGGTGCGCTGCTACCGCGACGCAGCAGCGTTCTGACTCGAGCAAGCAATTCAGAAAACGCGAAGGGTTTGATCAGATAGTCATCCGCACCGAGTTCAAGTCCCTTCACTCGGTCTTCAACGCGGTCTCTGGCGGTGAGAAAAAGCACCGGGACGTCTTTCCCGGAAGCGCGCACCTTCTGCAGGACTTCCCAGCCATCCAAACCCGGCATCATGACGTCGAGAATCAGCAGATCATAGGCTTCGCTCAAAGCGTGCTGAAGCGCCTCTTTTCCATTCGTGAAACGGTCGACATTGAACCCGGCCTCGTTGAGCCCTTGCTGCAAATAGATACCTATTTTTGGTTCGTCTTCAGCGACAAGAAGTCTCATGAGGTCGTTCTCAGATAAAGGTTAAGCGGAGTCTGCAACGAAAACTGGCAGCCAACCAGCAACTGACAGAAAAGTAATCTTGGCTTCAGGTAGATGTCAGCGAGTGCTGGCTAGGGTTCAGACATGAGCACTTCATTGGTGCTCGACCGACCTCTGAGCGATGAATCGTATGGAAGTCGGATTCCCTCATGAGGAGCTACCCCGATGAACCACCTGAAAATGCTGTTTTTTGTAAGCTCGATACTGGTCTCGGCTTCTGTGTGGGCTGAAAGCGGCGGAGATCGTGTGATTGAGCGTATGGAAGGTTTGCGCGACAAGGCCGAGGCCACGTTGATGAAAGCTGAACAAGCCCCTGAAGGAGAGCGTCACGTCCACATGGCAGAACACATGAAGATGCTTGGCGA
Organism: Pseudomonas sp. PS01270; assembly: GCF_029959775.1. Taxonomy (NCBI): domain Bacteria; kingdom Pseudomonadati; phylum Pseudomonadota; class Gammaproteobacteria; order Pseudomonadales; family Pseudomonadaceae; genus Pseudomonas; species Pseudomonas sp. PS01270. The sequence continues at coordinate 103,841 of NZ_JASCPT010000002.1, forward strand.
CATCATGAGCCAGCTCCACAACGATCACCCAGATGCCTCAATGTCACCCCAACAGCATCTAGCCTGGATGGAGAAGCACGACAAAATTGTTGACGACGTTTTGCGCCAGATGCAGCGCGAGCACAAATTGATGCTTTCAGAAAACCATCAATAAACGCCCCCAGGATAAGTACTTGTCAGCATCTTGTTGCGGCGTCAATTGGACGCCGTATCTATTTAGAAAACTGACAAAGAAGTAATGCCCAAGTCAGTTAGCTGGCAGCTGAGCATCATTAGCATAGCCAATGTTCCCACGTATTCCTGAGGTCACCATGAAAACTACGCTCGCTACCCCGTTCATCGCAGCAATGACCCTTTTTTTCGCTGCTACGGCTATGGCTAATGCTGGGCATGGACAAGACGACATAGGCCAGCCTGGTGTGGCCTCTGACGTTACCCGCACTGTAGAGGTCGAGATGGGCGACATTTTTTTCAAGCCTAAAAGCATTGACGTAAAACCTGGTGAAACAATCCGCTTTGTCCTTCGCAACGAGGGTTCGCTGCTGCATGAGTTCAACATCGGCAAAGCCGCTGCTCATGCAGCACACCAGAAAGAAATGGCAAGCATGTTCAAGAACGGAACATTAAGCCCTACCGGTACCGGGAAGATGAGCGGCATGAGCCACGGCATGGGCGGAATGAAGATGGTCGCAATGGAGCATGACGACCCTAACAGTGTCCTGATTGAGCCTGGCTCAACCCAAGAGCTGATCTGGACCTTCAACGACAGTGCAGGGCTTCAGTTTGCCTGCAACGTGCCGGGGCATTACCAATCGGGAATGGTCGGCGAATTTGATCTGAAATAAACCGGAGTCGGCTGTTTCTGCCGGCCCGACGCAAGAGTTGGCTACGCTAAGTCGCAAGTAACATAGCAACGCTTCTCAGCCGGGGTCCGTGCGGAAACATCACCGCACCACTGTGGAGCCGCAAATCAGCGTTGTACTGAATATGCTCATTTCTAGTAGCACCTTACAAGGGGAATAGACATGCCTACCACCTCTGGCCATCACGACCATAATCACACCCATGCTGCTTCCCGGGATGATGCTGATCTACATGACCCGGTGTGTGGAATGGCAGTCACTTCGTCGAGTAAATTTGCTGAGACTTACCAGGGACAGACGTATCGGTTCTGTAGCCTGAAATGTCAGGAGAAGTTTCGAGCGGACCCTGAGCGCTACAGTGGCCACGTGGTGCGCAACGAGTCAGGCAGCACAACGCCGGAGTCTGCGGTACAAACGGGCACTGAATTTACGTGCCCGATGCATCCTGAAATACGGCAGACCGGCCCCGGTAACTGTCCTAAATGTGGCATGGCACTAGAGCCTGTCATGCCGGCGCTTGATGAAGAAGAAAATCCTGAACTCCGGGATTTCAATCGCCGCTTCTGGTGGTCGCTGCCCTTAACCGTGGTCGTAACCGTGCTCGCGATGGCGGGTCACTCGTTACAACTTCTTCATGGTTCGGCTCAAAACTGGATCGAGTTCGCTCTGGCGACACCCGTGACCTTATGGGCAGGATGGCCTTTTTTTGTAAGGGGACTGGCCTCGGTTAAAAATCGCAGTCCCAACATGTGGACTCTGATTGGGTTGGGCACCGCCGCAGCTTATCTGTACAGCGTCATAGCAACGCTCTTCCCCCAAAGTTTTCCCTCCAATTTCATGCAAGATGGACGTATCGGCGTTTACTTCGAAGCGGCAGCGGTCATCATCTCGCTCACGTTGCTTGGCCAGATCCTTGAGCTCAAAGCCCGATCACAAACTTCCGCCGCCATTAAGTCTCTTCTCGGCCTTTCGCCCAAAACTGCACGCCGGATCAATGCCGATGGCCAGGAGGAAGACATTCCTCTCACACATGTGCACCTGGGAGACCACTTACGGGTCAGACCGGGTGAAAAGGTGCCAGTTGATGGTTCGTTACTTGAGGGTGAAAGTGCGGTGGATGAGTCGATGCTCACTGGCGAGCCAGTCCCGGTAATGAAGAAAGCTGGAGATAGCCTGATCGGCGCCACGCTGAATACGCATGGGAGCCTGGTGATGGAGGCCCAGAAGGTCGGTGCCGAAACCATGCTGTCCCAGATCGTACAGATGGTCGCGAGAGCTCAGCGTTCCAAGGCGCCGATGCAACGAATGGCCGACTCGATTGCCGGCTACTTCGTGATGGGTGTTATCGCGATTGCGATAATGACATTTATCGGTTGGGGGCTTTTCGGCCCTGAGCCCAGTTGGGTGTTTGGTCTAATCAACGCTGTCGCCGTGCTGATCATCGCTTGTCCCTGTGCGTTGGGACTTGCTACGCCTATGTCGATCATGGTGTCGACAGGTAAAGCAGCCAGCATGGGTGTTTTGTTCAGAGATGCCAGTGCAATTGAAAGCCTTTGCAGAATCGACACGCTGATTGTCGACAAGACAGGCACCCTGACAGAGGGACGGCCCGTGTTTCACAGCGTGGAGGCCACTCCCACCTTCAATCCCGACGACGTCCTTCACCTGGCTGCCAGCCTTGATCAGGGCAGCGAGCATCCTTTAGCACATGCGATCGTCGATCACGCCCGAGCCGAGAACATAAAGCTCACCAAGCCCGAATCCTTTGAGTCGGATTCGGGTATCGGCGTCAGTGGCGTTGTCGATGGCAAGAAGCTCCAGCTGGGGAACACAGCGTTGATGGAAGCCGCAGGCGTGAGCACCAACTCCCTACAAGAGCGCGCTGAGGTGTTGCGACTTGACGGCATCAGTATTATCTACCTCGCCGTCGACGGCGCATTGGCAGGTTTGTTGGCCGTATCAGATCCGATCAAGCCGACCTCAAAAGAGGCCGTCACCAAGCTTAAGGCTCACAACGTGAAAATCATCATGGCTACTGGGGACGGGCTTACTACCGCTCGGGCTGTCGCCAGGGAGATGGGGATTGAAGAGGTCCACGGTGAAGTCAAACCCCAAGACAAGGAACGTCTGGTGGCAGACCTACAGCAACACGGGCGAAAAGTGGCCATGGCAGGTGACGGTATCAACGATGCTCCGGCCCTGGCGCGAGCAGATGTGGGGATAGCCATGGGAACGGGGACTGACGTGGCGATGAATAGCGCGCAACTCACGCTGGTCAAAGGTGACCTGATGGGGATCTTACGAGCACGAGCTCTTTCGGTCGCCACAGTTAAAAACATGCGCCAGAATTTGGGCTTTGCTTTTCTCTACAACTCAATGGGTATACCTCTTGCCGCTGGTTTGCTCTATCCATTGACGGGGCACCTCCTGTCGCCAATGATCGCTGCCATAGCCATGAGCGTCAGTTCTGCATCTGTAGTTTTCAATGCATTGAGGCTGAGGAATACCCGAGTTGACTGACCTTCAAAATTGCAGCGGTTTTAACTCGGGGGAATGGCTATCCATGTGCTTTCTTCAGTCCCTTTAAGCGCGCATTCGCCCGTTGCACAGCGGCCATTTTTTCAGGCCGCTTCATGCGCTTCCACTTTCTGATGTCTTCCTTGCTTCGCCCGCAGCTCACACACAGATCACCACTGAGTTGGCAAACCGAGATACAAGGATTCTCGATTTCTTTTGCCATGGTCAGTCCCCCTTAGCTTTATGTAGTTGAGCCATGCGACGTTTCCAGTCGCCTATGTGCGTGCGTTGGCACTCTTGCTCCGAGTCAAAGCGGACATTGCGGTCTGAAACAGGCAGGTCAAGATTGGCCTCTTTCAAGGCGATCGCCGTCAACTCAAAGATGCGGGCCTTCGCATCAATCTCGGCCCGCTTCCTGTCAGCCAGGGTTTCGAACACCCAGATGACCTTTAGGGTTTCAGCCAACGCACTTAGGTCAGCGGTGTGAGTGAGCCAAATAAAGCCCTTTATCTCGTCCTTTGCTGTTTCGCACGCGTCGGTGAGCGTGACGATCAACTGGCGCTCGATTCGAGCCAGCTCACGTTTACCGGGCGGCATCGGTGTTTCCTATAGAGGCTGTGCTGGACAGGCGCTGAGTCATGTTTGTCGGAACTCGACGGTCAGGTGGCTGACTTCGTGAACCGGTTTGAGACGTTCACGAATGCTGTCGGCGTTCACAGTGGCTTCACCTAGAACGCTGACGATCGCCGCGCGCGCTTGAGGACCCACCCTCCAAACGTGCAAGTCTGTAATGGTAGCGCCACCCGGTTTCTCAACGAGTTCGCGGATTTCCTCGGCAACGTGGGCGTCGGTCTGATCGAGCAACACGCCCGCAGTTACCCCCATCAAGGTCCAGGCCCAACGCGCGATAACGAAAGCGCCGACGATACCCATGACCGGGTCGAGCCACACCCAGCCCAGATACCGACCGGCAAGCAATGCAGCGATGGCCAGAATCGACGTCAACGCGTCTGCAATGACATGGACATAGGCCGACCTCAAGTTGTTGTCGTTTCCGTTGTGGGCATGAGGGTGATCGTGGTCGTGGTCGTGGTCGTGGTCGTGCCCATGCCCCAGCAGCAGGGCACTGACAATGTTGACGAGCAAACCGACAACGGCGATGAGGGTCGCGGTGCCAAATTGAACCGGTGTTGGCTGCAACAAACGCATGACCGATTCAACGCCAATGCCCAACGCAACAATGCCGAGAATCAGCGCCGAGGCGAACCCGCCCAAGTCTCCAACCTTTCCTGTACCGAAACTGTAGCGCTGGCTGGTAGCGTGGCGTTTTGCGTATCCGTAAGCGGCCGCCGCGATGCCCAATGCGCCGGCATGGGTTGCCATGTGGAAGCCATCGGCCAGTAACGCCATCGAACCCGTGATATAGCCGGCGGTGATCTCCCCGATCATCATTACCACCGTGAGTGCTACAACCCAAAGCGTACGCTTGGCATTCTCGTCGTGCGCTGAGCCTAGAAACACGTGGTCGTGTGTGTAATCGATGTCTGTCCTGCTCATACGTGTTTACCTGGATGCATTCACTTGGAGTACCGGCGGATAGCTTCAAGAAGCTCTTCGACGCCCTTGTTACGCTCTTCTTCGCTGAGCGCAGGGTTCGCGACATGCTCTCGTGCGTGATCCTCGATGATCTCTTCCATCAGCCCGTTGATGGCACCCCGAGTGGCCGCAACAAGATGGAGTGTCTTGGCGCAGTCGAGATCCGATTCCAATGCTCGTTCAACAGCTTGAATCTGTCCGGCAATACGTTTTACGCGTTTAAGAAGATCGTCTTTGTGTGATGCGATGTGGCCCACGTGATACCCCCCTGGCTATATTAGCTCGCATGATAGGCGTACCCCCTATACCTATGCAAGGTTCGCGGGAGGACAGATCAAAGCTTTTTGACGGAACGAGAGGCTTACAAAATCGAGGGATCAAGCAAGAGAGCCGCAATGTGCCGTTAGGCGACCTCAACCGACCAGGGCCATAGGGCGCACTGGTCGAATCCGTTCAAACGGTAGTGAGCTGATTAACAACCGGGTGGTCAAGTTTGTGAAATTTCTCGAAATGACGCTCACGGCCTTGATTAGATAATTGTTGACCTTGCCACGGTGTCAACGTCGATGCTTTAGCTGCGGGGAAAAGACACCGCTCAGCACGAGGATAATTAACATGGTCGTCTTAGATGTATCAGGCATTGGTTGCGGCAGCTGCGTCGGCAAAATCACCAGAGCGATCCAGGCACTGGACGGCAACGCTACGGTCTCAGTCGATCGATCAACCGGTAAGGTGAGTGTTGAAAGTAGCGAAAACGCGGAACAGCTTCGTAAAGCTGTGGAGGCTGTTGGTTTTCCTTCCAAGATCAGCCATTGAATGGAGACGCCTGCTCCTGAGTAGAGCGTCGTCTGATGGTGAATACCTTTGAATCCGAAAGTACCTGAGCCGCTGTATCGGCCAAAGTTGGCTCGCATGCGCCTATGCTGCTAGTCACCGCGCAGAGCTTTGAGCAAACCCTTGAATGCTCCATTTAGCCGAGTAAAAGCGGCATCGAAACGTATCGCGTTTTCCGTGTATTTCGCGACCTCGACCTGCTGATCGACAGTATTTTGGTCCAAGGCAGGCTGAGCCGGCGTGCTGTAAAGCAAGTCGCGCCCGTATATAGCCACCGCCGATTCTTTCTTAAGAAAATGCTTTGCGTTTGTTGTTTTCAAAGAAAACGCAGTGGTAGCAGGTTCTTTGGTTTGGCTGGCGAGCACAGTAGAAAAATCCAAGTCTTGGGCTTTGAAGTTCGGAGTGTCAGCGTTCGCGATATTGTTACTTAAGATCTCAGCTCTTTGGCCACGATAAACTAACGCTCTTTCTGCGGAGCCTAATGCTTTCTCAAAATTAATACTCACAATCAATCACCCTCGGTGGCATTACTATCTTCTTTGATCATTGAACACCCAGCTGTTGCAGCAGAGCATTCAAGTCTCCTATTAATTTTAATGCAGAGACCTAGAACATCGCCTCCGTGAGAATTAATGGAACCCAAAGCAATGATTACACTTCAATCTTATATTCAATAAAAGTCGCGCAATGCGAAAAGATGGAGACCATACGTATTAAATAGCGTGTACTTCAAGAAAAATATTCCAAACTGACACAACTGTAATATTGGCCTAAGCTTCCTGACAGGGGGTGTCTCTTATAGTCCAACTGAGTCTTTTGCTCACCCCCAAAGAGTCCAATCCATGATGTGATTCAGAGGGGATATTTTCACACATCTGAGGTAGCCCATATGAACACCATCAAAACCTTGTTCGTCGTCGCAGCGCTGACTGTTTCCACTCTGGCCATGGCTGAAGGCGGTGGTGACCGGACTTTCGCACGTATGGAAGTGGCCAGGACGAATTCGATGGAATCGTACCAGGTAGCTCAAACGCAGAGCGCTCAACCGCCTGTCGCTGAAAGCAAAGCCAAAGCGATGGACCATAAAAACTGCTGAACGATCAGGCACGCGGCCAAGCTGACAGAAATGTAATCACGAAGGTGGTTTAGATGTGGCAATTTCTGAGCTCGCTTGCAATGAAAAATTCGTCTTTTTTTCGGTACGCGAAGCTCATCTTGCCAACTCACGGGTTGATTTGAACGGCTCCCTTTTGACTGATTGGAAATAAACGGCATGCATTCCAAAACCTCTAGACGGACATTCGTTAAAGGCCTGGCCGCCGGCGGCATCCTTGGTGGCCTTGGTCTGTGGCGCACTCCTGTATGGGCAGTGACCAGTCCCGGCCTGCCGAGCGTCCTCACCGGCAACGAATTTGATCTGTTTATTGGTGAAACGCCGGTAAACATCACTGGCTCGCCGCGCACAGCCATGACCATCAATGGCTCGTTGCCGGGGCCTTTGCTGCGTTGGCGCGAAGGCGAGACGGTCACTCTGCGCGTGAAAAACCGTCTGGAGCAAGATACCTCCATTCACTGGCACGGCATCATTTTGCCTGCCAACATGGACGGTGTACCGGGTTTGAGCTTCCATGGCATCGCGCCCGACGGCATGTACGAGTACAAGTTCAAGGTGCATCAAAACGGCACGTACTGGTACCACAGCCATTCTGGGTTGCAAGAGCAGGCCGGTGTTTACGGGCCAATAGTCATCGATTCGAAAGAGCCTGAGCCGTTTCAATACAATCGCGACTATGTGGTGATGCTGACTGACTGGACCGATGAGGATCCTGGTCGCGTCATGGCCAAACTCAAGAAACAATCGGACTACTACAACCACCACAAACGTACCGTGGGCGACTTCATCGACGACGTCAGCAAGCAAGGTTGGTCTGCTGCCGTCGCCGACCGGAAAATGTGGGCCGAAATGAAAATGAACCCCACTGATCTGGCAGACGTCAGCGGGGATACCTACACCTACCTCATGAATGGCCAAGCGCCGAACGGCAACTGGACCGGTATTTTTAAGCCTGGCGAGAAGCTGCGCCTGCGCTTTATCAATGGCTCAGCGATGAGCTATTTCGATGTTCGCATTCCTGGTTTGAAAATGACCGTGGTGGCGGCCGACGGCCAATATGTCCAACCAGTCAGTGTCGATGAATTCCGCATCGCCGTGGCAGAAACCTATGATGTGATTGTTGAGCCTGCCACCGAGGAGGCTTACACAATCTTCGCCCAGTCCATGGATAGAACCGGCTATGCGCGGGGGACCTTGGCAGTTCGTGAAGGACTGAAAGCACCGGTACCGGCGATCGATCCGCGTCCGCTGTTGACCATGGATGACATGGGCATGGGCGGTATGGCTGGCATGGACCATGGCAGCATGGCTGGCATGGGCGGCGGCGATATGAAACCGGGTGACATGTCAGGTATGGCTGGCATGGATCACAGCAAGATGCAGGGAATGGACGAAGGTGGCATGACCGGGATGACCGGCATGGACAGTGGTGACATGACTAATATGGCCGGCATGGACCATAGCAAGATGGCAGGTATGGACAAAGGTGACATGTCCAACATGGCTGGCATGGACCACAGCAAGATGGCGGGGATGGACAAAGGTGACATGCCCAACATGGCCGGCATGGATCACAGCCAGATGGGAGGCATGGGGGGCATGGGAGGCGAGATGCAATCTCACCCAGCGTCCGAAACCAACAACCCGTTGGTTGACATGCAGGCCATGAACCCAACGCCAAAACTGAACGATCCAGGTATCGGTTTGCGGAACAACGGTCGACGCGTGCTCACTTACTCAGATCTGAAGAGCACTTTCCAGGACCCTGATGGCCGAGAGCCCAATCGCACCATTGAGCTGCATCTGACCGGTCACATGGAAAAGTTTTCCTGGTCCTTCAACGGCATCAAATTTTCTGATGCTGAGCCCCTTCGCCTCAAGTACGGGGAGCGTCTTCGCATCACCTTGGTAAACGACACCATGATGACGCACCCCATCCACCTTCATGGAATGTGGAGCGACCTTGAAGATGAAAACGGCAAGTTCATGGTACGTAAGCACACAATCGACATGCCACCGGGTACCAAGCGCAGCTATCGAGTCACCGCCGATGCTTTAGGTCGCTGGGCCTATCACTGCCACCTGCTTTTCCATATGGAAATGGGCATGTTCCGTGAAGTACGGGTTGATGAGTAAAGGAGACGATCTGTGAGCACACACCTAAATCGTAAATCGCTGGTCGGTTGCCTCTTTGCCTTTGGCCTGATGGGTGGATTCTCCTGCGTAGCATTGGCAGTCGAAGAACGTGGTGATCCTTCACCTGCTACTTCTGCGGATGCGCCGAACAAGACTGCGACCACGTCAAACGAGGCAACGCCGAATCACGCGACGATGCCTCATACCAAGATGCGCCATGAGTCGATGGATCATGACCAAGAAAACAAGAAGGCGGATTGAGATCATGACCAGGAATTTTTTACGCCCAACGTTGATGGTATTGGCAGTTTCTACGAGTCCTGTCTTCTTTGCCGTGGCTCACGCCGCTGAAGAGATGGATCACTCCAAGATGAACCATGGCTCCATGGGAGCGATGGACCATAGCAACATGGGGGCTATGGAGCACAGCAAGATGAAAATGGACGACGGTCAAATGACCGGCATGGAAAGTATGGATGAAGGGACGACGACAACCAGTCGAACCCCTATCCCCGTTCTTACCGATGCTGACCGTGCAGCCGCCTTCCCAGATGTCGCTGGTCATGGTGTCCACGACAAAACAATCAACTCTTTCATGCTGCTGGATAAGTTTGAATACCAGGATGCTGACAACGGTAGTGCGTTGGCCTGGGATGCGAAAGGATGGATCGGCGGTGACATTGATCGACTGTGGTTGCGCTCGGAAGGCGAACGTACCAATGGCGTGACGGAAAGCGCTGAATTATCCGCGCTCTGGGGGCACTCCATCGGACCGTGGTGGGACGTCGTCACCGGTGTACGACAGGATTTCAAACCAGGGTCCCCTCAAACCTGGGCCGCACTCGGCATTCAGGGCATGGCCCTCTACAACTTCGAGGCCGAAGCAACTGCCTACATCGGTGAGAACGGTCAATCGGCTGCTCGACTGGAAGGCGATTACGACATTCTGCTGACGAATCGATTGATCTTGCAGCCGACGGCCGAGGTCAATTTTTATGGGAAGAATGACCCTCAGCGCGGCATCGGGTCCGGATTAGCCAACACCGAAGTGGGGCTCCGATTGCGTTATGAGATTGTCCGCCAATTTGCCCCTTATATCGGGGTGAGTTGGAGCCGTTCCTATGGCAATACGGCAGACTTTGCACGTGAGGAAGGTGAAGATGCCAGCGAGGCACGCTTTGTCGCCGGTATACGGATGTGGTTCTGAGAACCGGGCATGAAGATTACACTGAAGGCACTAATAGCTGCTGGTCTGGCCACCGTAGCAGCGGCTGCCGGCGTGGTGTATTTCGGCGTGATCAATGTCGGGGCGGATGATCCCCACTCTGCCCCCGTCTACGCGCTACTTTCTATTGCTCGGGATCGCTCGATACACGTGCGCTCGCGCGACATTCAGGTCCCCGACCTGAGCCAAGAAGCTCTCATCCGTGAAGGTGCTGGCAACTACAACTCGATGTGTGTCGGTTGCCATTTGGCTCCGGGGCTTGCAGGCACCGAACTGAGTAACAGCCTTTACCCTGCACCTCCGAATCTTTCGAAACTGGGCGTCGACGGGCACCCAGCTGCAGCTTTTTGGATCATCAAACACGGAATCAAATCCACCGGCATGCCCGCGTGGGGCAAAAGCATGGCCGATCCCTACGTATGGGGGATGGTTGCATTTCTCCAGCAGCTTCCGTCACTGGATGCAGAGCAATACAAAGCTCTGATCACGAGTAGCAGTGGCCATCAACACGGTGGTGGCGAAAGCGTGATGCACAACCATGAGGGTCAGCATGGAACGATCCAGGGGCAAAGTGGCGCAGGTGCTGCCGACCAAAGGGCGGAAGTCCGCGCTCATGATGACGAGAAAAACACGGCACATGCCCATGGCCCCTCCGCAGCGCCATCTGCAAAGGAGCCTGCTGACCACGCCGATCATAAGGGTAGGGAAGCTTCAGATGACGCGGCCCCGACTCCAACCGTACAGCCCAAATCACATACACATACTGATGGGAAGGAACATACCCATGCGAAATAATTCTCTTCGTCGCAGACGGGCACTTCGTCTCGCTGCTTTCGTGGCTCTGTTCATCAGTTCAGCCAGTCACGCAGCAGAGCCATTGACGATCGATGTACATCGCGACGCTAATTGCGGGTGCTGCAAGAAATGGGTCCAGCACCTTGAAGCCAGCGGCTTTACCGTCGTTGATCACGTGGAAACCAACATGAGCGCGATCAAGCGCGGTTTCGGAATTTCTCCTGAGCTCTCGTCCTGTCACACAGCAACCATCAACGGAAAGTTTGTTGAAGGTCACGTGCCCGCCGAGCAAATCATTGCGATGAGCAAACGTGATGACCTGCTCGGGATTGCCGTTCCAGGCATGCCGGCCGGCTCCCCAGGAATGGAAGTGGACGGGAAACATGACGCGTATAAGGTAATCGGCTTGTCAAAGGCAGGCACAGACCACGTCGTCGCTGAATACCCCGAAAACTGATCTTCTAATCTCGCTCCTGCATGGTGAAGGTCATGGCCGTGCAGAGGACATAGCTCATTTCGAACGTAAAAAAGGCGCCACTAGGGCGCCTAAGCCACCTCCCAAACCAAAGGAAAAACAAGGAGGCGGGATGTATCAGGTGGTCGAGCAATTGTTTACTGCACGTTAGAAACCCCTCGACTGACGGACATGATTTCATAAAGTGGATAACTTCAGGCTTTCCTGAAAATTAATTCTACGTCAGCGAGCAGTAAGCTAGTTTCGGACAAAGGAAAATTATGCAGTTCTTAAATAATTTTCATTGTCTAGCTTCCATGGGGGCAGTTGTCGGCCATGACCTTATATTCCACGGTGTTAAGCTTGCCCGTAGAGTCTTCATAGGTCATGCGTGAAGGAGCAACCCCACAGGTTTTATTGGCTTGCGTGACACTGACGACCTTCTGGATATCGAGGTTCATACCATATTCATAATGAACAACTTCAGGAGGAGTCTTGCCGTTCCTTGAGGCATATTGCTCCATTGCTTGTTGGTTCTCTTGCATCATTCGACCATACACGCGGTCACCGCCTCCTTCAGCCATGGCTAATGAAGATAAGGTCAAAATCGAAGCGCCGCAAAACGCTTTCACTGCTGTCATTGCTTTCATGATTTTCTCCTAAAGCTCAATTTACTGAGTTAAAGAGTAACAAGTGAAAGCTTTCAGAAAGCTGCCGCGAAGGTTACTAATGTGAAAGGTGGACGCTACCCCCGCATTTACGCTTTCAAGCCAGATAGGATTTTTGTTAACACCCAAGGTTGGCAGACGGTGACGGAACAAAGATGCCCTCAAAAGCTTATTTGAACCGGTGGTCCCTCCCAATTCCTCGATACGCCGGTAGACCTGAGCAGGACCTCCGCGTCGACCCCGGTTCTTGCCAGGCTTTCCAGATCCCACTCGAAGAAACTGCAAAAAGCCAGGAAAACCTTGCTTGATACCGCTGAGGTCAATCTTACCGTCGAGTAATTCACGGGGAGCTTCATCCTGATGAGTTCAGAGACAGTCCACACTAAAGTTCTTAGACGGAAATGCCATACTGACTCCTGATGAATCTTGATCTGTTGATAAGTAAGAGGGAACCTCTGCTTGCGTAGATCCAGCTCATGAGGTAACGAACCTGGGAGCAGCGATTGTAAATTCCGAATGTTCACTCTCTTCGGATCTTTCGTAACTTTATACAGCTCATCTACGCCCGCTTCGATAAGGGCTGCATAGGCGTCGTCTCTTGAGTCGATGGACTTTTCGACCTTAACTGTAGCTTTTTTAGGTGCATGGAGTTTTGCCATTAACCATGCGTTATCATTTTCTAGAATCCATTGCGTAGGTTTGTACGCCTTCTTCCAGAGGTACTCGATATCGGCATCGGTACGTAGCGCTAAAAGCAACTCGATTTTTTGGCGATATCTAGTTTTTTGGCTTAGACGCGATTCTTCGACTTTGGGCGCTCGCGGAGAAACAGCGGCACTCAGCAGGATAGACTCATTTTTCAGAGCCTCTTCAAAGCCATCTGCACTGGAAAACAAGTGAAGAGCAATGATCAAATGCCGCGCGAGCGGCATATTTAGCTGACCTTTGTCTGATTTGAGCCGGATCCATTGCTCATGCTTCCCGGTGTTATAGGCCGGATCAATTTGCGCCAAAAGCTCGTCGCCGTAAGCGCTTTGGATGCTGTCGAACAGTTTTGCAATACCCGCATTTTTTCCGAAAATGAATCCGCGCTTCTTGCATTGGCGGACGTAGCACGAACTCAATACCGTACTGCCTATCGGAGGGATATTGCGTTGCAGGATATCGTGTGCGAACAGAGCGACTTTCTGTTCCATCTTTGACCCCTTGTGTATTGCTGCGCTGTTTAACGGGCTCCAGCCGCATGCACATGGCTCAGTCAGATTGGGAAGCAGCTTCAATTTACGGTAGAACGGGCGAGAGCACTCGGGGCAGGCATGGATCAATGCGTCGCCATGACGCCAACAGACGGCAACACCGGGTATCTGGTGAGATCGATGCCAGTAGGCAGAACCCCGCTCAATCAGATCTTCCTGAACGCAGGTAGGACAAAGCTTAGCCTTGCCATGGGTGGACTCTTCTCTGCGGGGCACCCGTACCACCCCGTCATAACCCAGTGGCCCTACGTCGTTCTCCGGCCCCTGCTTAACGCCAAGAAACGGCCGGTAAGCAGGAAAAGTAGTATTGCTACTGATCAACTCTGCGAGATTGCTCTCCGATTGCCCCGGCAGCCTGTGCGCGAGCCTCTCGATCTGCTTGGGTACGATGCCACCGATGCAAAAGGGTTTCGATGCGAACAAATCGCGATAGGTTTCCGTCGCGGTTCTGTTACCTGACAGATAGTGATATCGGGTGACACGAGAGTAAAGCATTTCATCCGGCATCGAAACGGGGAAAAATAATAGATCAGACATCATTTACCGATTAAAGGTAGGGCTCGAAGAGAATGTGCATCCGGGGGCAGTATATATGCAACCCCTAAAATTCTGTATCCGGTCTGGATTTGAAAATGACACAGCCGCTCAACTTTGAATCGTAGTGAATTCATCTAAATCCTGCCGCGCCCGTATTCCTCGAATACAAAACACGTATCGATAAACCCGCGTAGGTCAGCCCATGCCGGTTGCAAAACTATTTCGGTTGATCGCGGGTTAGTACGTTTACATGCTGATCGTGATGGTATGCCGGACCTTTTCTGGAGGTGAATTTTTTCATTAACAGCAAAATAACGGGTTTATGGTGAATTGATTTAGAACTTTTTTAGATGGAGGGGGAATGTCCAGCTGGATTACAGCATGGGTCGAATGCTCGCGACCCGGTAGAGCGAAGAACGTGATACAGGCTTGCCCTCCGAGAGCAATTGGCATCTAGCCCATCGCAGACGCCTATCGTGAAAGCCTTCGATTGGTTCACATACTTTGTCGAGCATCGCTGCACAGAGAGGAAGCTTGCAGAGCTGTTTTTCGAAGCGGGATAGGACATGAAGCTCACGACCAATCCTCGTACGCGAAATGCGGACAGGCTTACCCGCAAGAGCATAAAGCGCGTCAGCACACTGACGGACTTCGCCGGCCAGTCTCGCATCGAGGGCAGCGAACATTTCGGTGCTATTTAGACGAGGCGTACGATGTGGGCTTGGGTTTGCAGTAGACTCCGAAAGCCACTGCCTATCGTGGCGATACAGCCACGCATACCCCCTGCATGCATGTGCTTTGTAAAATCGATAATCAGCCTCGAAAGCCGCGCGTCTTGCGCATAGCTCAATGTGAAATCGTGCCTCCCTCCAATCATCTTGCCCGCCAGGTACATTTCGGATGTGACGATAGACATACGCCAATGAAACGCTTAGAACCGCAGCGATCTTTTTGGCATCAGCTCCTTCAAGAGCATGTCTCCACACAGCGGCTGACGAACAGTCCAGGCCTTGACCAGGCATCACCGCAGAAGGACGCGTGGGAAGTCTAATGTGAGCTTCCGGGCCACATGCCACCGCCTGTTTCACAGGGCATTGGCCATGCAGCAAGCTCACCATGTCAATGCCCAGAGCACCAGCCAATAAAATGTATTTGAGCGGATGGTGGGAGGTTATAGGCGTACGAAGCAGCTTGGTGACCCATGAGGCGGGTGTACCTGCACGAACTTCCCCGAGTATAGAAAATTCCCATTCTTGCGGGAGTGCGGCAAAAAAATCGGTCATGTGCTCCGCCAGCATGTGCAGGTGCAAGCGATGGTTATCAGAAGCAAGGTTGAGCTGCGTTGCCCTGTGTAAAAGCGTGCAGCGCACCGCCTCCGCCGACAAAGCAGTGACTTCAGACTCAAGGACCTGAAGTGAGCGCAAAGCTATTTCGTGAAGCGGCGGCATGCACCGCAACGGGGTGTCGAGGAGTACTGTGTGTGCTTGCACATTCCCATCATTGGGCAGATTGAGTTGTCGAGAGCTGCGGCTGGACCAGCGAGGATCAAGGATCCTGAGTGACGTGCCGTGATGCGGACATACCAGCACGCCTGGAAGCATGTGGACCCTGTGCCAGTAAGCGACTCCCCGTTGAGCCTGATCTTGGGCGATACATTCTGGGCATAACCGCACTCGGGAGGCGAATCCAATACGGCTCGCGTTGACGCCCAGCTTTAACATCAAGCCTTTCCCATCAGCGGTCATCAGCGTCCGAGCGTGTTCAACCTGGCTCATCCTCAAAAACGGCGCATAGTAGGGTAATAATGTGTGGCGCATGAGGACCTCGGCTACCGATAGCTCGGTACCGCTGGGTAGCGCGTCGACAAAATCCCCTAGATGGCTCGGGAATGCCACATTTTGTGAAAATGCTGCCGCCGATTTCAGTCCGGCAAATGCTGCTTGGCAATTACGAACACCACAAAGACGGGTGTAGCGAGAAATCACGCTGTGCAGCGTCTCGTCGGGAAACGCGGCGGGGAAGAAATGGAGTTTAAGGTGCACTTCACCACCCTCTGACTCACGATTTGTGATACATCGGTGAGAACTCAAACAGGTCCTCGTTGAGCCAGCCCGCAGCGCGCAGAGCGTCGAGGGGAGCGTCATGTTCGCTAAGCGCTTTAGCCTCTGAGCTTTCCACAGCAGTAGCAATCGGCGATGGGTGGTCTTTCGCAAGGATGCTTGGAGATGGGTCTGCCGGCTTCTCACGGGATACAACGCTTCGAAGCAAGGCAAGGCGATCCTCTCGTGCCAAACCATCGAAGACCATCATTTCGCTCAGCTGATCCTCAATCGGCAGCAAATCGTCGAACTGCCGCATCCGCTTCGGATCTCGGCTACGCAGAGCTGAAAGGGCTGGCTTTAGAATCTGCATTTTTGAGTTGCTTACCTTCACCAGGATCTCAGCAGTCAAACACTCCGAGCCACTCTGGACCGCATAACGCTGACTCAATACCAGCAGCTTGACCAGGAAATCTGTGACGCCTTGAGTGTGCTCATACAGCATGTCAAAAATCTCGTCGGTCAGCTCAGCAGTCTGTTTGCACCACTGATAGCTCCAAAGATTTTCGACCAACAACCGCCACTCCTCATCATCCTTTTCGAAGCGTTTGAATTCGAGCGTACCGGCACCACAGACTCGGCGGGCAGTCCGCATGGCTTCAGAGAACAAGCTAATCGTCGAATTCGTGCCACTGAAAACGACCGGGATACCAATGTTGTTTACCAAATGCAGAAAAAAATTCAGCATGCTCTCCTTACCACCGGTTTTCGCCAGGTGGAGGTTTTGCAGCTCGTCGATCAATAAGGCGCCGATGAAAAATGTGCTGGCCACCTGCTCCATCTGTTGCAGCGCATCATTGATGTTTCGATGCCTGTAGCGCTTGTGGTAGTCCTTGTCTCCTAGAGCGTCACCCACCGCATAAAAAAACTGCTGACAAAATCCAGCCAGCGATCCATCCCGAGGGCAGTCAAGCTTCAGCCATGTGATTTGGGTATGAACAAACTGCTTTCCCTCATAGCGCTCATGACGGATTGTCTGTGGATAAAGGCTCAAAATGGCGTGGAGTGCCGTTGACTTGCCAATGCCGCTCAGGCCAACGACGGTAAACGTTTCTGCAGTGGACTTGAACGCATCGTGGTAACGCTGAGCCCCAGATAAAGAATGCAAATGCCGGACGGTAGCGGGCGACATCGGGTTACGCCCAACATACCCTCGACGAATGAGCAGTGAGAACAGGGCCTCCAATTCCAGATGTAGCAAGAACGGCTGTACCACGGTTCTTAGCCGGTCGATACAGTGAATTCGAGTGGCTCCTTCGAGAGTCAGCTCTTTCGGATCCACCGGCTGAGGAAAATTCGAGATCAGCTCAACAGCCGCCGCCTCTGACAATATCGGAGGCAAAGCTTCGATAAGCGGGTTACCCGCATACTCACTAATGTCCTGTCTGACGTAATTGGCAAACGTCTGTGCACCTTTCATTTTGCCTGTCCTGGCCGAATTCTTTTGAGCAAATCGATAACCTGCGCAGTGCGCTCGCCGGCATATGAATCATGCGCTTTCGGTGTCAATTCAGATTGAAGTGAAGCTGGCTCCGCCCTGACGCCTTCAGGAACAACCGCATTTTCACGCTCACGGAGACGTTCTTCTGCGCGGTTCTCGCGGATGTTTCCAGTGGCCTCTGCCTTGGTGGGCGGAGCAGGTTCCAGTTTTCGTTCTGCGAGTGCATGACTGATGATCTGGTGGACCTGATCGCTAAGCTGCACACGGCTTTCCAGCTCGGCTCGCCGGCGAGTAGGCGGTTTTTGGCGATAGGCTTCGAGCAGATCAAAAATCTCGTCCGAGCGGTAATTCGCGTAACCGGCATCCGATCGTCGAAGATCACAACGGATAAACTGCTTGGCCTCTCCCTGAATCCAAATGTGTGCCGCAGAGTTCGGATCGAACCAACACTCTATTGACCAAACGCCCCCTTTGCGAGCCTTGGCAAACCAATCTTTCTCTATGGCCATATCACACACGTAGTGCATGCCGCGAAACATCACTCCGCCCTTTTGAACGGTCGCGCGCTCACGGGGTAAAAGGTGGAGATAAACCAGCTCGTCGGGACGTTTGTTGGATTCCATCAGGTCGTTGTCGCAGGCCCAATTCCATATCCCGTTGGGCGTAGGTTCAACGCCGTCATTCATCATCGCTTGAGTCAGTCGGTCAGGCTGTCGATGGTGCCGGTTATAGTGGAGCACGCAATTAATGAGGATTTGGGTGAACTCTTTGAGATTCAGCGTGGCATCGAGCCGGTAATCTCGCTCGCCGCGCTCTTTGTCCCGCGCAGCCACCCCGCCAGGTAGCCATCTGATACCCGTCAAATCATTCAAAATGCCAAACCGACTTTCTACCATAGGCTTCCAATCAGGCCGATAAGGTGGAGCAGTGCCCATCTCAATTCCCAATCCTGAGGATAACCCCTCTGCTGCGAGTGACAGCATCTCTCCCCGGTCGGCGTAAATCTGGTGGGGCAGGTGGTGACAATTCCAATCATCTGCATTGATTTCAACGCCGTTCTGAGCGCAGAACTCGACTTTGGAGGTAAACGCGTTGAACAGCGCTTGTCTCGCCCCATTCCAACTAGGGCCCTCCAATCCTACATAGAGACCAGCAATCATTCCGGAGAAACTATCCACTACGATATAAACGACGGGCCGACCAATGAGCATCCGTCTAGAGTAGCTGTTGACCAAATAAATATCGGCAATCGTTGCGTCGATTTCGAACTGATGACAGGGTCCACGCAGCCAATCGCGAACGGTACCTGAAAGCGGACGGCAATCCTTTAACCACCTTCTCAACCCTTTACGGCCACGCTCGGTTGCAATCTCGTCGAAAAAAATCTGTCCCCAATATTGGAACTGCCTCAAGCTGGGGAGTTCTGAACTAGGCAACAAACGAAGCTCTTCTTCACTGTTTTTGGAGATGTCTCGAACAGAGTAGAATCGTCTCAACATTTCGTCATATGCGCTCGAAATAGAAGATTTCTTATCTCTTACATAAAGAGCATATCCAACACGGATGCATCGTTTATCAACGGCACTGAGCATCTTGGAAGGCGAAGTAAGAACGCCTTGAAATTTAGGCTTTCGCCCTGGTGGCCTGCTCGGATCATATTTTCTATCGGCAATACCTACTGCCGTATAATTGTTAAGCAATGAGTTGCGAACTTGACCATAAGACCAATAGCGGTAAAGAAGCCGATAGATGGTTTTCCGCTGGATTCCGAGCTCTGACGCCCGTTTGCTAACAAGTCGGCCTAACTCACCTCGTACAAATATTTGTCCTGGGTATTCAGGATCTAGCAGAGGGGCGATGACGGCCCACTTTTCGTCCCGGCCTTGCTTGGCTCTCTCATCCAACTGTTCCTCAAGCACAAGCATAAACTCTGGCGTGGTAATGGCTGCTGGTTTGGTGTGACCAGACGCTATCGAGCGACGCAGCTCCTCCAGACCAACCGCGTACGGCTGTCGGGGTGGGTCAGCTAGATCTATCACAACTGCTAAGTCTTGCGTTTCATCGTGGTAAAGGAGCCTGGCTATCGTAGCGATGACCGACAGATCGGTTACAGGCTCGAAGACGTCATTAACGAGAACAGTCATGACATTTTCTCCTTCAACGATACTTGGACAGGGCTCGGGGAAACTTCGAAGTCAGGGACTAGACCAGTAAGGTGGAGAGGAGTGTTAACCAAATCTATTTTCAGTATTTTGTTCCAAACCAGATGGAAGAAAATTGCTTGAGCGTCTATGTAGGAAATGGAAAGAAGGGACGCTATTTTTCTTAGACAGGTGGCCAAGGTCCACGAATATTCCCGGGAGTTTGCTAGGCACTCGATAAAATTCGAATGCAACGGGGCTTTCATTAAATCACGAGAGAGCTTCGAGTATTTTCTGATAAGTCCAAGATTTTTGATCAAATCCCGTGTCACAAATTCGTCTGTGACGATTTTCCAATCAACACCTTGGCTTTCCCAAAAGCGCTTTTCAATCTCAAGTTTTTCAAGCGTTCTTTTACTGCCGCTGCCAACTAAATCGGAACGATACTTCACCGTCCTCGCTACCGATTTGAAGTTTCCGCTCGGGTCCTTAACAGTTAACAGGAAATCTGTTGTCATCACATAAGGCAGTGTTGTTCTAGGGTATCTTGGATAACGTACATCGATCGCCGACGCTATCGCCTGCGCACGCTCTGTGGGTAGTAACGGGTATTGCTCCCGGATATCCACGACGTCTTCAGAAAATTCACACACAAGAAAGTAAGAACGCTCGAGATCTGACAGGAGGTGATGAATCCTCTCGATCCTCACACCTTGGATCTTGTGCGAACGACCAATCGACGGGACATCTTGTACCCGCAGCCAAGGCACGTAGCTTGCCCCGGCGCCTTCGCCAAATCCATTTGCAATGTGCCGTTCAATGTCCTGCTGTGATGCAAATTTACGACCTCGCAACCCACGCCTCCTCAGTCGATGCGGACCGCTTCACCTCGCGTCGAGAAAAAGTCGTAGAAGGACACGACTGCCAAAGCGGCCGTATTCAAAACATTTTCCAGACTACACCCGGTAAAAGTTGAAGCGATGAATCCAGACCAAAGGAAAAGCCTGGACAGGAAAACCCCCGTAGATACGGGGGTTTGAGCCTTGTGTCAATCTATGTTCTTAAGTGTCAAACTTTATTGTTTTGTGTCAATCCTTATTGTTCAAAACCAAGAGCTTAGATCAACGGTGGATAACTTATTCCACGGTGACCGATTTCGCCAGGTTGCGCGGCTGATCGAC
Organism: Pseudomonas sp. PS01270; assembly: GCF_029959775.1. Lineage (NCBI taxonomy): Bacteria > Pseudomonadati > Pseudomonadota > Gammaproteobacteria > Pseudomonadales > Pseudomonadaceae > Pseudomonas > Pseudomonas sp. PS01270. The sequence goes on from NZ_JASCPT010000002.1 coordinate 124,698, forward strand.
GTCGGTGCCCTTGAGCACGGCCACGTAGTAAGACAGCAGTTGCAGCGGGATCGTATAAAGGATCGGCGAGAGAATGTCGTGGATGTGCGGCATTTGCACCACGTGGGTACCTTCGCCGTTGGTCATCGCAGCCTTCTCATCCGCGAACACGATCAACTCGCCGCCGCGAGCGCGGACTTCCTGCAGGTTGGATTTGAGCTTCTCCAGCAGTTCGTTGTTCGGCGCGACGGTCACCACTGGCATGTCGTTATCCACAAGTGCCAGCGGCCCGTGTTTGAGCTCGCCGGCCGGGTAGGCTTCGGCATGGATGTAGGAGATTTCCTTGAGCTTCAAGGCACCTTCCATCGCGACCGGGAATTGCGCACCACGGCCGAGGAACAGGGTGTGGTTTTTCTCGGCGAACAGCTCGGCGATTTTTTCCACGGTGCTGTCCATCGCCAGCGCTTCGCCGAGACGGGTCGGCAGGCGACGCAGTTCTTCGACGAGTGTGGCTTCGACGCCGTTAGCCAGAGTGCCGCGCACCTGACCCAGCGATAGAGTCAGCAGCAACAGGCCGACCAGTTGCGTGGTGAAGGCTTTGGTCGAGGCCACGCCGATTTCGCGACCGGCCTGCGTCAACAGGGTCAGATCGGATTCACGCACCAGCGAGCTGATGCCGACGTTGCAGATCGCCAGGCTGGCGAGGAAACCCAGCTCCTTGGCATTGCGCAGCGCCGCGAGGGTGTCCGCGGTTTCGCCAGACTGCGAGATGGTCACGAACAGCGTGTCCGGCTGCACCACCACTTTGCGATAACGGAATTCGCTGGCGACTTCGACCTGGCACGGGATGCCGGCCAGTTCCTCGAGCCAGTAGCGCGCGACCATGCCGGCGTGGTAACTGGTGCCGCAGGCGACGATCTGCACATTGCGCACTTTGGCAAACAGCTCGGCAGCTTGTGGACCGAAGGCCTCGACCAGCACTTGATTGTTGCCCAGGCGACCTTCGAGGGTGCGTTGGACCACGGCCGGTTGTTCGTGGATTTCCTTGAGCATGTAGTGGCGGAACTCGCCCTTGTCGGCGGCTTCGGCACCGTCGGTGTACTGCACGGTCTGGCGCTCGACAGCGTTGCCGTTTACGTCCCAGATCTGCACGCTGTCGCGACGGATTTCAGCGATATCGCCTTCTTCCAGATACATGAAGCGGTCAGTGACCTGACGCAGAGCCAACTGGTCGGAAGCGAGGAAATTCTCGCCCAGGCCCAGGCCGATCACCAATGGACTGCCACTGCGCGCGGCGACCAGACGATCCGGTTGCTGTGCGTTGATCACTGCCAGACCGTAGGCGCCATGCAGCTCCTTGACGGTCGCTTTGAGCGCGGCAGTCAGGTCCGGTTGTTCCTTGAGCTTGTGGGTCAGCAGGTGCGCGATGACTTCGGTGTCGGTGTCCGAGCTGAACGCATAGCCCAGCGCTTTCAGCTGTTCGCGCAGGGCTTCGTGGTTCTCGATGATGCCGTTGTGCACCACGGCAATGTCACCGGAAAAATGCGGGTGAGCATTGCGCTCGCACGGCGCTCCATGGGTCGCCCAACGGGTGTGGGCGATACCGAGACGGCCGGCCAGCGGCTGTTCGGCCAGTGCGGTTTCCAGTTCGCTGACCTTGCCCGGACGGCGCATGCGCTCCAGGGTCTGGTCGTTGGTATAAACCGCCACACCGGCGCTGTCATAGCCGCGGTATTCGAGGCGCTTCAGGCCTTCAAGAAGGATGGCGGTGATATTACGTTCAGCTACTGCGCCGACAATGCCACACATGGTTATTTCTCCTGACTGACAGCCGCACAGATCAACGTGATCCCACGGGCCTGAAGCTGATCGCGTGCCTCGACGGGCAGGCGATCATCGGTAATAAGGGTATGGATGCTGCTCCAGGGCAGCTCCAGGTTGGGAATCTTGCGACCGATCTTGTCGGCCTCGACCATGACGATCACTTCTCGCGCAACGTCGGCCATCACCCGGCTGAGGCCGAGCAGTTCATTGAAGGTGGTGGTACCGCGCACCAGATCGATGCCGTCGGCGCCGATGAACAGTTGGTCGAAGTCGTAAGAGCGTAGTACCTGCTCGGCGACCTGGCCCTGAAAGGATTCCGAGTGCGGATCCCAAGTGCCGCCGGTCATCAGCAGCACTGGCTCGTGTTCCAGTTCGCTCAAGGCATTGGCGACATGCAGCGAGTTGGTCATCACCACCAGACCCGGTTGCTGGCCCAGTTCGGGAATCATCGCGGCGGTAGTGCTGCCACTGTCGATGATGATGCGCGCGTGCTCGCGGATGCGTTTGACCGCCGCGCGGGCGATCGCCTGCTTGTACTTGGAAATACTCTGCGCCGTTTCTGCGACCAGCTCTTGCGGCATGGTGATCGCACCGCCGTAACGACGCAGCAACAGACCATGGGTTTCCAGCGCAGCGAGATCCTTGCGAATCGTAACTTCGGAAGTTTCGAAACGCTTGGCCAGCTCATCGACACTGACTTCGCCCTGCTCGTTGAGCAAGGCGAGGATATTATGACGACGCTGAGGAGTGTTGCGTTTGGACATGGTGGCTTAAGTTTCGATTCGAAAGATAACGCAAGCAATGAAACTCTATCGAAAGGTTGCCGTCAAGACGCGGGGAGAAAAATTCAGAAAGATTGAAATGACTGTGGGAGCGAGCCCGCTCGCAAAAGGGAGTCTCAGCCACTGAAGACGTGACTGACAAACCGCATTCGCGAACAGGCTCGCTCCCACAGGAGGTTGTGGATAAATCAGGATTTCTTGATTTTTTCCGGCCGCTTCCAGCCGTCAATGTTCTTTTGACGAGCTCGACCAACTGCCAGTTGAGCGTTATCCACATTTTGCGTGATGGTCGAGCCGGCAGCGGTAGTTGCACCGTTGGAGATATCCACAGGCGCAACCAGCGAGTTATTGGAACCGATGAATACATCAGCGCCCAAAACGGTTTTCCACTTGTTGGCGCCATCGTAGTTGCAGGTGATGGTGCCGGCGCCGATGTTGGTGCGCGCGCCGATCTCGGCATCGCCCAGGTAGGTCAGGTGGCCAGCCTTGGCACCCTCGCCCATGTGGGCGTTTTTGAGCTCAACGAAGTTACCCACATGGGCGCGCGCTTCGAGCACAGTGCCCGGGCGCAAACGCGCGAAGGGACCGGCGTCGCTGCCTTCACCGAGAATGGCCCCTTCGATATGACTGTTGGCCTTGATCACCACGCCTTTGCGCAGGGTACTGTCCTTGATCACGCAGTTCGGGCCGATCTGTACGTCGTCTTCAATGATCACCTTGCCTTCCAAGATCACGTTGATATCGATCAGCACATCGCGGCCGACGCTGACTTCGCCACGCACATCGAAACGCGCCGGGTCACGCAGGGTCACGCCTTGAGCCATCAGGCGACGGCCGGCGCGCAACTGGTAATGACGCTCCAGTTCAGAGAGCTGCTTGCGATCATTGGCACCCTGCACTTCCATCGGGTCGTGCGGCTGTTCGGTAGCCACCACCAGACCATCGCTGACCGCCATTTCGATTACGTCGGTGAGGTAGTACTCGCCCTGCGCGTTGTTGTTCGACAGGCGACTCATCCAGTCTGCCAGGCGATTGGCCGGCACAGCGAGGATGCCGGTGTTGCCTTCGGTGATCGCACGTTGCGCTTCGCTGGCGTCTTTGTGCTCGACGATTGCCGCGACCTTGCCGTCAGCATCACGCACGATGCGGCCGTAACCGGTCGGGTCATCCAGCTCGACAGTGAGCAAACCCATCTGGCCCGGCACGACATGCTTGAGCAGACGTTGCAGGGTTTCCACTTCAATCAGCGGCACATCGCCGTAAAGAATCAGCACAGTGTCGGCATCAATGAACGGCACCGCTTGGGCGGTGGCATGGCCAGTGCCCAATTGCTTGTCCTGCAACACGAAATTCAGATCATCAGCTGCCAGACGCTCACGCACCACATCAGCACCGTGACCGATCACCACGTGAATGCGTTGTGGATCAAGTTGCCGAGCGCTGTGGATAACATGGCCGAGCATGGAGTTGCCGGCAATCGGGTGCAGCACCTTGGGCAGCGCGGAGCGCATGCGAGTGCCTTGACCGGCCGCGAGGATAACGATTTCGAGAGACATGACTGGCTACCAATCCTGGGTGGTCAGCAACTGCGACCGGTTTGTGGGAATTCGGAAAAGAAAAAAGGGTAGCCGAGGCTACCCTTTTTTATCAATCGCACAATAAGCGGCTGACGGATTAACCGCCAAACTTCTTGCGGATCTGCTGGACGGTGCGCAGCTGGGCTGCAGCCTCGGCCAGACGTGTGGCAGCGGCGCCGTAATCGAAGTCCGCGCCTTTTTCGTTCAGGGCATTCTCGGCAGCCTTGAGAGCTGCCTGAGCCTGAGCTTCATCCAGGTCGGCAGCACGTTGCACGGTATCGGCAAGTACCTTGACCATGTTCGGCTGAACCTCGAGGAAACCACCGGAGATGTAGAACACCTCGGCTTCCCCGCCTTGCTTGATCAGGCGGATCGGACCCGGCTTGAGATTAGTGATCAGCGGCGCGTGACCCAGAGCGATACCAAGATCACCCAGTGCACCGTGCGCAATCACCATCTCGACCAGGCCGGAAAAGATTTCCCCTTCCGCGCTGACGATATCGCAATGGACTGTCATAGCCATCTGATTGCCTCAACCTAAATTAGCGCCCGTTGCCGGGCGCCGGGATTACAGTTTCTTGGCTTTCTCGATCGCTTCTTCGATGCCGCCAACCATGTAGAACGCTTGTTCTGGCAGGTGGTCGTAGTCACCGTTGAGGATGCCTTTGAAGCCAGCAATGGTGTCTTTCAGGGAAACGTATTTACCCGAAGCACCGGTGAAGACTTCAGCCACGAAGAACGGCTGCGACAAGAAGCGCTGGATCTTACGAGCACGGTTAACCAACTGCTTGTCGGCTTCCGACAGCTCGTCCATACCCAGGATCGCGATGATGTCTTTCAGCTCTTTGTAACGCTGCAGAACATACTGAACGCCGCGAGCGGTGTCGTAGTGGTCCTGGCCGATCACGTTCGGGTCCAGCTGGCGCGAAGTCGAATCCAGTGGATCTACCGCCGGGTAGATACCCAGGGAAGCGATGTCACGGGACAGAACGACGGTGGCGTCCAAGTGGGCGAAAGTGGTCGCTGGCGACGGGTCGGTCAAGTCGTCCGCAGGTACGTATACCGCTTGGATCGAGGTGATCGAACCTTCCTTGGTCGAAGTGATACGTTCTTGCAGAACGCCCATCTCTTCAGCCAGGGTCGGCTGGTAACCTACTGCCGAAGGCATACGGCCCAGCAGTGCGGATACTTCAGTACCGGCCAGGGTGTAACGATAGATGTTGTCGACGAACAGCAGAACGTCGTTACCTTCGTCACGGAACTTCTCGGCCATGGTCAGGCCAGTCAGTGCTACGCGCAGACGGTTTCCCGGCGGCTCGTTCATCTGACCGTAAACCAGTGCCACTTTGTCCAGAACGTTGGAGTCCTTCATCTCGTGGTAGAAGTCGTTACCCTCACGAGTACGCTCACCCACACCGGCGAACACGGAATAACCGCTGTGCTCGATGGCGATGTTACGGATCAGTTCCATCATGTTTACGGTTTTGCCTACACCGGCACCACCGAACAGACCGACTTTACCGCCCTTGGCGAACGGGCAGACCAGGTCGATAACCTTGATGCCGGTTTCCAGCAGGTCGTTGCCGCCTGCTTGCTCGGCGAACGAAGGTGCTGCGCGGTGAATGCCCCAGCGCTCTTCGGTGTCGATCGGGCCAGCTTCGTCGATCGGGTTACCGAGGACGTCCATGATCCGGCCCAGGGTCGCTTTACCGACCGGTACGGAGATGGCTGCGCCAGAGTCGGTGACTTCCAGACCGCGCTTCAAGCCCTCGGTGGAACCCATCGCAATGGTACGCACCACGCCGTCGCCCAGCTGCTGCTGAACTTCCAGGGTGGTTGCGGCCGCGCTTTGTACAGTCAGCGCGTTGTAGATGCTCGGTACGCTGTCGCGTGGAAATTCCACGTCGATAACGGCGCCGATGATTTGAACGATACGTCCGCTACTCATAGCTGGATCCTCTGAATATTTGAACCGTTAAACCGCGGCAGCGCCGCCGACGATTTCCGAGATCTCTTGGGTGATCGCAGCCTGACGCGCCTTGTTGTAGATCAGCTGCAAATCGCTGATCAAATCACCGGCGTTGTCGGTAGCGTTCTTCATCGCGATCATCCGCGCAGCCTGTTCAGCCGCGTTGTTCTCGACCACCGCCTGGTAGACCTGCGACTCGACGTAACGGACCATCAAGCCGTCAAGCAGCTCTTTGGCGTCCGGTTCGTAGAGATAGTCCCAGTGGTGCTTGAGATCCTGATCCGGGGTTGCCACCAGTGGAATCAACTGCTCCACGGTAGGCTGCTGCGTCATGGTGTTGATGAACTTGTTGGACACCACGGACAGGCGGTCGATACGGCCGTCCAGGTAGGCATCCAGCATCACCTTGACGCTGCCGATCAGATCATTGATCGACGGCTCTTCACCCAGGTGGCTGATAGCTGCAACGACGTTACCGCCGAAGTTGCGGAAAAAGGCCGCACCCTTGCTACCGACTACACACAGATCAATCTCGACGCCGTTTTCGCGGTTTACCGCCATGTCCTTGACCAGGGCCTTGAACAGGTTGGTGTTCAAGCCGCCGCACAGACCACGGTCACTGCTCACGACGACATAACCGACGCGTTTGATTTCGCGGTCGATCATGAACGGGTGGCGGTATTCCGGGTTGGCGTTGGCCAGATGCCCAATTACCTGGCGGATACGCTCCGCATAAGGACGGCTAGCAGCCATGCGCATTTGTGCCTTGCGCATTTTGCTGACCGCCACTTTTTCCATGGCGCTGGTAATCTTTTGCGTGCTTTTGATGCTCGCAATCTTACTGCGAATCTCTTTTGCGCCTGCCATGTAACACCTATCAGGTTAGCAAGCGGGAGCCTCGCGGCTCCCGCTGCGGCTTACCAGGTTTGGGTGGCCTTGAACTTCTCGATACCGGCTTTCATGCCAGCGTCGATTTCGTCATTGAAGTCACCTTTAACGTTGATCTTGGCCATCAAATCGGCGTGATCGCGGTTGAAGAAAGCGATCAGCGCTTGTTCGAAGCTGCCGACCTTGGCGATTTCAATGTCAGTCAGGAACCCACGCTCAGCGGCATACAGCGACAGCGCCATGTCAGCGATCGACATTGGTGCGTATTGCTTCTGCTTCATCAGCTCGGTAACGCGCTGACCATGCTCAAGTTGCTTGCGGGTCGCTTCGTCCAGGTCAGAAGCGAACTGGGCGAATGCCGCCAGTTCACGGTACTGAGCCAGAGCGGTACGGATACCACCGGAGAGCTTCTTGATGATCTTGGTCTGAGCGGCACCACCCACACGGGATACCGAAACACCGGCGTTCACTGCAGGGCGGATGCCCGAGTTGAACATGGCCGATTCCAGGAAGATCTGACCGTCGGTGATGGAAATCACGTTGGTCGGAACGAACGCGGAAACGTCGCCAGCCTGGGTTTCGATGATCGGCAGTGCGGTCAGGGAACCGGTTTTGCCGGTCACTGCGCCGTTGGTGAACTTCTCTACGTATTCTTCCGAAACGCGGGATGCGCGCTCCAGCAGACGGGAGTGGAGATAGAACACGTCGCCTGGGTAAGCTTCACGGCCTGGTGGACGGCGCAGCAGCAGGGAAATCTGGCGGTAAGCCACTGCCTGCTTGGACAGATCGTCATAAACGATCAGCGCGTCTTCACCGCGGTCGCGGAAGAATTCACCCATGGTGCAACCGGAGTACGGTGCCAGGAATTGCAGCGCAGGAGATTCCGAAGCACTGGCAGCCACGATGATCGTGTTGGCCAGGGCGCCGTTTTCTTCCAGCTTGCGAACCACGTTGGCGATGGTCGATTGCTTCTGACCGATTGCTACGTAGACGCAGAAAATGCCGCTGTCTTTCTGGTTGATGATCGCGTCGATCGCCAGAGCGGTTTTACCGATCTGACGGTCACCGATGATCAGCTCACGCTGGCCACGGCCGACAGGGATCATGGCATCGACAGCCTTGTAGCCAGTCTGTACAGGCTGGTCTACCGACTTACGCCAGATCACGCCTGGAGCAACTTTCTCGACCGCGTCGGTCTCGGTGTTGCCCAGTGGACCTTTGCCGTCAACAGGGTTACCCAGAGCATCGACTACGCGGCCCAGCAATTCCTTACCAACAGGAACTTCGAGGATGCGGCCGGTGCACTTGGCGCTCATGCCTTCAGCCAGCGACTGGTAGGAGCCCAATACCACGGCACCTACGGAGTCCTGCTCCAGGTTGAGGGCCATACCGTAGACGCCGCCCGGAAACTCGATCATCTCGCCGTACATGACGTCGGCCAGACCGTGAATCCGCACGATGCCGTCAGATACGCTGACGACAGTGCCTTCGTTACGGGCTTGGGAGGTCACATCGAGCTTGTCGATGCGGCCCTTGATAATTTCACTTATTTCGGAAGGATTGAGTTGCTGCATTGCTCTGCTGCCCCTTCAAACTCAAGATTTCAATGCTTCGGCAAGTTTCGCGATTTTGCCGCGAATCGAGCCATCGATAACCAGGTCGCCGGCGCGGATCACGACACCACCAATCAAGGCAGCGTCCTCCGCAACTTGCAGGCGCACTTCCCGGTTGAGTCGTGCACTGAGAACCTTGGCGAGTTTGTCTTGCTGTTCTTGGTTCAATGCAAATGCACTGGTCACTTCAACGTCTACCGATTTCTCTTGTTCGGCCTTGTACAGGTCGAACAGAGCGGCGATCTCCGGCAGAAGCAGGAGACGGTCGTTCTCGGCAACGACGTTGATGAAATTGCGTGCCTTTTCATCAAACTTGTCGCCGCACACGTCAATGAACGTGGCGGCCTTTTCTGCGCTCGTCAGTCGCGGGGCCTTGAGCACGCGCTGCAGGGTGTCGTCTTGCGACACCGCTGCTGCCAGGCCGAGCATGGCTGACCAATTGGCCAGTTGCTGGTGGGCCTGAGCGTGCTCGAAGGCCGCCTTAGCGTAAGGTCGGGCCAACGTGGTCAGTTCTGCCATGATCGCCCTCGCTTAGATTTCAGCAGCCAGTTGGTTAACCAGCTCTGCGTGCGCGTTTTGATCGATTGTGGCACCCAGGATCTTCTCGGCGCCGCCAACAGCCAGCAAGCCCACTTGGGCACGCAGCTTGTCTTTGACGCTGTTCAGTTCCTGTTCGATCTCGGCTTGAGCCTGAACCTTCACACGGTCAGCGTCGATACGGGCTTTTTCAACAGCCTCTTCGACGATCTGGTTACCGCGTTTCTTGGCTTGCTCGATGATTTCAGCTGCCTGAGCTTTCGCTTCGCGCAGTTGCTGACCCGCTTTCTCTTGGGCCAACTCCAGGTCGCGAGCTGCACGGCTGGCAGCGTCCAGACCATCAGCGATCTTCTTTTGACGTTCGTGCAGAGCAGCGATGACCGGAGGCCATACATACTTCATGCAGAACAGTACAAAAATCAGGAACGCAACGGACTGGCCAATCAGGGTCGCATTAATGTTCACGCCAACACCTCGCAGTTACGTTGTCCATCACACCAAATTACCCGGAAGATCCGAGTAATCAGCCAGCGATCTGACCAACGAACGGGTTCGCAAAGGTGAAGAACAGAGCGATACCAACACCGATCATGGTTACGGCGTCGAGCAGACCGGCAACGATGAACATTTTCACTTGCAGCATTGGAACCATTTCTGGCTGACGCGCTGCGCCTTCCAGGAACTTGCCGCCCAGCAGGCCGAAACCAATTGCGGTACCCAGTGCGCCCAGGCCGATCAACAGTGCAACAGCGATAGCGGTTAGACCAACTACAGTTTCCATCTTTCCTCCCGACTTTTACGTCGTATGGTTTAGGTTTTTTAGATTAAAGCGGTAAAACAAATCGTTTCAGCTGCCCCGCAAGGAGCTCCCTCCCGTTTGACCGGGAGGAACATCAGACTAGTCGAGACTGGTCTTAATGGTTTTCTTCGTGCGCCATCGACAGGTAGACGATGGTCAGCATCATGAAGATGAACGCCTGCAGGGTGATGATCAGGATGTGGAATACAGCCCACGCCCACTGCAGAACAACGCCCAGGCCGCTGAGCCAGAGCAGGCCGCTGCCGAACATCACAGCGATCAGAATGAACACCAGCTCGCCGGCATACATGTTGCCGAACAGACGCAGAGCCAGAGAGATCGGCTTGGCAATCAGGGTGACGAATTCCAGCAGGAAGTTCACCGGGATCAGCAGGGCCTGAACGAAGATGTTCTTGCTGCCGAACGGGTGCAGGGTCAGTTCGCCGATGAAGCCGCCGATGCCCTTGACCTTGATGCTGTAGAAAATGATCAGTGCGAACACCGAGAACGCCATGCCCAGAGTCGCGTTCGGGTCGGTAGTCGACACGGCGCGGAACGGGATGTGGGCATCGCCGGAGATCAGGATGGCCAGCTGAGGAATCCAGTCGACCGGTACCAGGTCGACGGCGTTCATCAGGAACACCCAGACGAAGATGGTCAGCGCCAGCGGTGCAATCACCGGGCTACGGCCATGGAAGCTGTCTTTCACGCTGCCATCGACGAATTCGACCAATACTTCAACGAAGTTCTGCAAGGCACCCGGCTGACCCGAAGTCGCTTTCTTCGCCGCCATGCGGAAAAGAAGAACGAAGATCAGACCCAGCGCGACCGACCAGCCGAGGGTATCGACGTGGAAAGCCCAGAAGCCCATTTCCTTGGCCTCTGCTGCGGTGTGGGCAAAGCCCCAGCCGCCGTTGGGTAGCTGACCGAAAGTCAGGTTCTGCAAGTGGTGCTGGATATAGCCCGAAGCGGTTGTCTCTGCCATGGTTGCCTCAAACGCCCTAAGGTCTCGAAAGTCTTGTTCTCATCAGCAGGGGAGCGAACCAGCTGACCGACTGCGTCAGCACGAACACGCCGAATACTGCGATCGGCGCCAGTGGCTTCACACCTGCGAACACCAGTGCAAACAGCACTGCCGTCAAAATAAGTTTGCCTGCCTCGCCGGCATAAAAAGACCGGACGATGGACTGGGCTGCTCGGGCGCCGGAAAACCGAAATGCCCTGTGAGCGAAATAAACATTGGGCAGCAAGGCTATCAGGCCTCCGCAAAGTCCCGAGTATCCGGCAACGACTCCATGCCATTGCCAGAGCGCCAAAGCGGCAATGAGCAGAATGACAAATTGAGCCATCAACACCGGAAAAACCGCCAGGCGATGGAAAGGCAAGCGGTTTGGCGTGCGGGTTTCCATCACAGTTGCTCTCCAATGGTCGGCTGCCGAAATTCAATAACTTGGCATAATTTGTGCCGACAAAATGCGCGCAGAGTATAGGGGCGGTTCTGCCCCTATTCAACTGTCAGGTAGTGATTTCCGACTGCGCGCTACATGAGGAAATGTTTCAGCGGATGTGTGCGAGCACACCTTGAAGCTCGTCGAGCGAGTTATAACCAATCACCAATTGGCCTTTGCCCTTCTTGCCATGGCGAATCTGCACCGCAGAGCCTAGGCGCTCGGCCAGGCGCTGCTCGAGGCGAGCGATGTCCGGGTCGGGTTTTGCAGCTTCCACAGGCTCCGGTTTGCCACTCAACCACTGACGAACCAGTGCCTCGGTTTGGCGCACAGTCAGTCCTCGTGCGACAACATGTCGCGCCCCTTCGACCTGCTGATTGTCCGGCAGACCGAGCAAGGCACGCGCGTGACCCATTTCCAGGTCACCGTGCGACAGCATGGTCTTGATCACTTCAGGCAGTGCAATAAGTCGCAACAGGTTAGCCACAGTCACCCGCGACTTACCCACAGCCTCGGCAACCTGCTGCTGAGTCAGCTGGAATTCCTGCTGCAAGCGCTGCAAGGCGACGGCTTCTTCGATCGGATTGAGATCTTCGCGCTGGATGTTCTCGATCAGCGCAATCGCAATGGCGGTTTCATCCGGCACATCGCGAACCATCGCCGGGATGGTTTCCTGCCCGGCCTGCTGACTGGCGCGCCAGCGGCGTTCACCGGCAATGATCTCAAAACGACCGCCGCCAATCGGGCGCACCACGATCGGCTGCATCACGCCTTGGGACTTGATCGACTGTGCCAGCTCTTCCAGGGCCTGCGGGTCCATGTCGCGGCGCGGCTGATATTTGCCGCGCTGCAGCAGGTCCAGCGGCAGGTGTTGCAGTTCGCGGGTGTCGGCCTGCGCGGCTTGTTCTTCCAGCGCGCTGACCGTCGGACCACTCAGCAGTGCATCCAGTCCACGTCCGAGACCTCGTTTCTTGACGGCCATGGGGATTCCTTAAGTTGGCTGAGCAGCAGCAATGCGTGAATTTTTGCGCTGACGACGAACCATCTCGCCCGCCAGAGCCAGATAGGCCAGGGCGCCACGCGATTGCTTGTCGTAAGCCAGCGCCGGCATGCCGTAGCTCGGTGCTTCGGCCAGGCGAATGTTGCGCGGGATCACCGTGTCGTACAGCTGATCGCCGAAGTGTTCCTTGAGCTGCGCCGAAACATCATTCATCAGGCTCAGGCGCGGGTCGTACATGGTGCGCAGCAGGCCTTCGACTTTCAGGTTCGGATTGAGCAGTTCAGCGATGCGCTTGATGTTATCCACAAGGTCGCTCAAACCTTCCAGCGCAAAGTATTCGCACTGCATGGGGATAATCACCCCGTCAGCGGCGACCAGTGCGTTGAGCGTGAGCATCGACAGCGACGGTGGGCAGTCGATCAGAATGTAGTCGTAGTTGTCTCGGATTGGCGCCAGCGCACTGCGCAGACGGCTTTCCTTCATCTGCATTTCCAGCAGCACCACTTCGGCCGCGGTCAGATCACGGTTGGCCGGCAGCAGTTGATAACCGCCGTGCTCGGAGAAGTGCATGGCCTGGCCCAGGTCGCATTCACCGATCAGCAGATCGTAGACCGAGTTTTCCAGACCATGTTTATCCACACCGCTACCCATGGTGGCGTTGCCCTGTGGATCGAGATCGATCAACAGCACCCGGCGCTTGGTCGCGACCAGGGATGCTGCGAGGTTGATGCAGGTGGTGGTTTTGCCCACACCACCCTTCTGGTTCGCTATCGCGAATACCTTAGCCATTCTTGCTTGTGTTCCCAATCATGCCGTGCGGCGCAGTATCAGCAGATGGCGTTGGCCTTGGCAACCGGGGACGGCCAGGGCGTGTTCGCTATCGAGTTTGAAATCTGCCGGCAATGCTACCAGCTCATCGGCCGGATGAACGCCCTTCATTGCCAGCCAGCGTGTATCGGCATCGCCCAAGTGGCGAGTCCAGTTGGTGAAGTTTTCCATGCTGCTGAATGCACGGGAAATGATCCCGTTGAATGGCTGCGCAGGCTGGAAGGCTTCGACGCGACTGTGGATAACTTGCAGGTTATCCAGCTTCAGCTCCAGTTTGACCTGAGTCAGGAAGCGGGTTTTCTTGCCGTTGCTGTCCAGACAGGTCACCTGCGAGTCCGGATACAGGATCGCCAGCGGGATACCAGGCATGCCACCGCCACTGCCGACATCGAGCCAGCGACCGTTTTCGATGAACGACATCACGCTGAGACTATCGAGCAAGTGCCGCGAAACCATTTCATCAGGATCGCGCACGGCGGTCAGGTTGTAGGCCTGGTTCCATTTGATCAACAGGGCCAGATAACCCAGCAGCAATTCGTGCTGGGTTTCTGTGAGATTGACACCGAGCTCGCGGGCTCCTGTGGATAACTCTTCGGCGTGTTGCGAAGTGACCTTGGCACTCAAGCGCTTTGCTCCAACTGACGGCCCGCGCCGCGTTTTTTCAAATGAATCATCAACAGCGAAATCGCTGCCGGGGTTACGCCAGGAATCCGCGAAGCCTGGCCCAGCGTTTCAGGACGTGTGGCGCCGAGCTTGCTCTGGATCTCCTTGGACAGACCGGAGATGTTGGTGTAATCGATATCCACAGGCAATTTCGTGTCTTCGCTGGCGCGCAGACGGGCGATTTCGTCCTGTTGGCGGTCGATGTAACCGGCGTATTTGGTCTTGATCTCGACCTGCTCGGCGACCTGTGGATCTTCGGCGCCCCGCCCGGTCACTTCGACCAGACCGGCGTAGTCGATTTCCGGACGGCTCAACAGGTTGAGCAAGTTGTATTCGTGGGTCAGCGGCGTGCCGAATTTCTCGGCAATCGCATCGCCCTGCGGGGTATTCGGTCGAACCCAAGTGCTTTTCAGGCGCTGCTCTTCCAGTTCGATGCTTTCGCGTTTCTTGCAGAAGGCCGCCCAGCGCGCGTCATCGACCAGCCCGAGCTCGCGACCTTTTTCGGTCAGACGCAGGTCGGCGTTGTCTTCGCGCAGAATCAGGCGGTACTCGGCGCGAGACGTGAACATGCGGTACGGCTCTTGGGTGCCGAGGGTGATCAGGTCGTCGACCAGAACGCCGATGTACGCTTCATCGCGGCGCGGACACCAGGCCTCTTTGCCCTTGGCACGCAGCGCAGCGTTGGCCCCGGCGAGCAGACCTTGAGCGCCAGCTTCTTCGTAACCGGTGGTGCCGTTGATCTGCCCGGCGAAAAACAGACCGCCGATGACCTTGGTTTCGAGGCTGTACTTCAGGTCGCGCGGATCGAAGTAGTCGTACTCGATCGCATAACCCGGACGCACAATGTGCGCGTTTTCCATACCGCGGATCGATTGCACGATCTGCAATTGCACGTCGAACGGCAGGCTTGTGGATATCCCGTTCGGGTACAGCTCATGGGTGGTCAGACCTTCCGGTTCGATGAACACCTGATGGCTTTCCTTGTCGGCAAAGCGATGAATCTTGTCTTCGATCGACGGGCAATAACGCGGGCCGACGCCTTCGATCTCCCCGGCAGCGGAATACATCGGCGACCGATCGAGATTCGCCGCAATGATTTCGTGGGTGCGGGCATTGGTATGGGTAATCCAGCAGCTGACCTGACGGGGATGCTGTTCCTTGTTGCCCATGAACGACATCACCGGAATTGGCGTATCGCCCGGTTGCTCGGTCATCACCGAGAAATCCACAGATTTGCCATCAATACGCGGCGGTGTACCGGTTTTCAGGCGTCCGACACGCAATGGCAACTCACGCAGACGGTGGGCCAGAGCAATCGACGGTGGATCACCGGCGCGACCGCCGGAGAAATTCTGCAAACCGATGTGGATAAGTCCGCCGAGGAAGGTACCGGTGGTCAACACCACGGAATCGGCGAAGAAACGCAGCCCCATCTGTGTAACCACACCACGGACTTGCTCCTGCTCGACGATCAGGTCGTCAGCAGCCTGTTGAAATATCCACAGGTTTGGCTGGTTTTCCAGGATTTCGCGGACAGCGGCCTTATAGAGAATTCGGTCGGCTTGCGCACGGGTGGCCCGTACTGCCGGGCCTTTGCGGCTGTTCAATACGCGAAACTGGATGCCGCCCTTGTCGGTAGCCATGGCCATCGCGCCGCCGAGGGCATCGATTTCCTTGACCAGATGGCTTTTGCCGATGCCACCGATGGCCGGGTTGCAACTCATGGCGCCGAGGGTTTCCACGTTATGCGTCAGCAACAGGGTTTTTGCCCCCATGCGTGCTGACGCCAGTGCTGCCTCGGTACCGGCATGACCGCCGCCGATGACGATCACTTCAAAACGGGAAGGGAAATCCACCACGCACCTCGTGCCTGCTTAAGTAGGTCATTCAGGAAATATTGAAACCAGGTTTCTGGACCTGGTCGGCAAGTATAGGGACTTCGCCCTTTCTAAAGAACCCTCTGCACAAAATTTAACCAGCTGTGGAGAACTCGAGGTTAAAAAAATAAAAAAGAGAGAAATTTATAAAACCTTTGTTTTTATGTTTATTCT
The DNA here is from genome assembly GCF_029959775.1 of Pseudomonas sp. PS01270. Lineage (NCBI taxonomy): Bacteria > Pseudomonadati > Pseudomonadota > Gammaproteobacteria > Pseudomonadales > Pseudomonadaceae > Pseudomonas > Pseudomonas sp. PS01270. Next base: position 140,656 of record NZ_JASCPT010000002.1, read on the forward strand.
TACTGAACCACGTTTCTGTGGATAGATCGCTACAAGCCTTATTTTTCAACGTGTACAGAGGTTCAAAACTCTGTGCTCATGTGGCAATGAGGCCATTGGATAACCGGTTTAAGCCTGTGGATGAAAGGGGTGGTTATCCACAGCGTGGGTTATCTCCAGTTTTGAGGCCCTGTTATCAACTGCCCTCAGTGGCAGTTATTCACAGGGCTTAATCCACAAAAATTTGATGGAGGAAGAGGTATCGGGAAGCCGAAAACCGCTCAGGGAGAAAAAATCTGCCCGGCACTCTTGAAGGATTTTAGAAAAGAGGGAAGCAGACAGGTCGCGAACGGACCTGTCTGTGAATAGCAGGAGGGTTATTTGCCGATGCAGAAGCTGGAGAAAATCCTTCCGAGCAAATCATCAGAGCTGAACGCCCCGGTAATTTCACCCAGGGAATGCTGAGCCTGGCGCAAATCCTCGGCGAGCAACTCGCCAGCGCCCGCCAGCGTCAGTTGCGCGCGGCCATGTTCCAGTGCCGCGCTGGCGTGACGCAGTGCTTCCAGATGCCGGCGACGTGCGCTGAAGCTGCTTTCCGAAGTCTGCTCGTAACCCATGCACGCCTTGAGGTGGTCCCGCAGCAGATCGAGGCCTTCGGCGGACTTGGCGCTGAGACTGATGGTCACGTGGCCGTCGTCACTGGTCTCCAGAGAAACCGCTTCACCGGTCAGATCGGCTTTGTTCCGGATCAGGGTGACTTTCGCCGGGTCCGGTCGAGACTCGAGAAATTCTGGCCACAAGGCAAAAGGATCCAGTGCCTCTGGTGCGGTCGCATCGATCACTAGTAAAACCCGATCCGCTTCACCAATGGCTTTCAAGGCCCGTTCAACACCGATCTTTTCCACATGATCGTCCGTGTCCCGCAGGCCTGCGGTATCGACAACGTGTAACGGCATGCCGTCGATGTGGATATGCTCGCGCAGGATATCCCGCGTGGTGCCGGCAATCTCGGTAACGATGGCAGCCTCGCGACCGGCCAAGGCATTCAACAGGCTGGATTTACCGGCATTCGGACGCCCTGCGATGACGACGGTCATGCCATCACGCAATAACGCGCCCTGCCCCGCTTCGCGCAATACTGTGGATAACTCATCGCGTACTTTGTCGAGCATGCTCAATACATGGCCGTCGGCGAGAAAGTCGATTTCCTCTTCCGGGAAGTCGATGGCGGCTTCAACGTAGATACGCAAACCGATCAGTTGCTCGGTCAGGTTATGCACACGCTGGGAAAACGCACCCTGCAATGAACGCAGCGCATTGCGCGCAGCCTGTGCAGAACTGGCTTCGATCAAATCGGCGATTGCCTCCGCCTGGGCCAGATCGAGTTTGTCATTGAGGAAGGCGCGCTCGCTGAATTCCCCAGGACGGGCCAGACGACAACCCAGTTCCAGGCAGCGCTTGAGCAACATGTCCAGCACGATCGGGCCGCCGTGACCTTGGAGTTCCAGCACGTCTTCGCCTGTGAACGAGTTCGGCCCCGGAAAATACAAAGCCAGACCTTCGTCCAGCACTTGCTGGTCGTCACTGAAAAACGGCCCGTAATGGGCGTAACGCGGTTTCAGCTCTCGGCCGCTGATGGCTTTTGCCGCCACGCTGGCCAACGGCCCGGAAATACGGACGATGCCCACACCGCCGCGCCCTTGAGCAGTGGCGACAGCAGCGATGGTTTCACGGGGTGTGCTCATAAAGCGGCATCCAGACAAAAGTGGCAGATAGCAAAACGCCCCACTAGGGGGCGTTTTGAGTGGTGTTATCCACAGTGCAAGTTACGCCTCGGCTTTTTTCGTCGCCGCTTCGATCTTACGCGTGATGTACCACTGTTGTGCAATCGACAGGCAGTTGTTCACAACCCAGTACAGCACCAGACCCGCCGGGAACCACAGGAAGAAGAAGGTGAAGATGATTGGCATCATTTTCATGACCTTCGCCTGCATCGGATCCGGAGGCGTCGGGTTCAGCTGCTGCTGGATGAACATGGTTGCGCCCATGATGATCGGCAGAATGAAGAACGGATCCTTGATCGACAGGTCAGTGATCCACAGCATGAACGGCGCCTGGCGCATTTCCACGCTTTCCAGCAGAACCCAGTACAGCGACAGGAAGACCGGCATCTGCACGAGGATCGGCAGGCAGCCGCCCAGTGGATTGATCTTCTCTTTCTTGTACAGCTCCATCATGGCTTGCGACATTTTCTGCCGGTCATCGCCATGATGCTCTTTCAGCGCAGCCAGTTTCGGAGCCACGGCACGCATGCGCGCCATCGATTTGTAACTGGCAGCCGACAGCGGGAAGAAAATCCCTTTGATCAGCATGGTCAGGAAGATGATCGACCAGCCCCAGTTACCGACAATGGCGTGGATATGTTGCAGCAGCCAGAAGATCGGCTGGGCAATGAACCACAGAATGCCGTAGTCGACGGTCAGTTCCAGACCTGGGGACAACTCTTTCAGCACAGCCTGGCTTTTCGGACCGGCGTACAGCACAGCGCTGGTTTCAACTTTTGCACCTGGAGCAGCGGTCAGAGTAGGACCGGTGTAACCGATGATGTAGTTGCCTTTGCTGTCTTTACGGGTCTGGACGATGTTGTTTTCGCCCTTGGCCGGAATCCACGCAGTCACGAAGTAGTGCTGCAGCCAGGCTACCCAACCACCGGTGACGGTTTCCTTGAGCTGCGCCTTGTCCATGTCCTTCATCGACACTTTCTTGTACGGCTCGGAACTTGTCCACAGGGCAGCGCCCAGGTAAGTCGCGGTGCCAGTAGCAGTGGTCGACGAAGGATCAGCGCTGGCATCGCGCTTCAACTGGGCAAACATTGCGCCGTTCCAGGGCTGAGCGCTCTGGTTATCCACAATGTAGGAGACAGCGACGTCGTACAGGCCACGTTTCATGGTGAAACGCTTGATGTAGTTGACGCCGTCCTTGCTGAATTTCAGGTCAACGAAGAGTTGATCCTGACCGTCAGCCAGTTGGTAAACCTTCTTCTCCGAGGAATAAACCGGACGACCGGCCGGGTTTGCATCCGGGCCGTTAGTACCGATCAGACCACTTTGCGCCAGATATACACGTTCGCCGCCGTTATCGAACAGCTGGAACGGAACGTCAGGACGATCCTGACGACGTGGATACAAAGGCAGAGTCAGTTGCGCAACGTCGCCACCCTGTGGATCGATCGCCAGATCGAGCACATCGGTCTTGACCTGAATCAGATCCTTGCTGGCGGCGACCGGCGTTTCGGCAGGTGCGCTGGTATCGCTGGCGGCGCGCGGAATATCGTCACTGGCGGCATTTGTGCCAGTGGCGGTGTCCGGCAAACCGGATGTAGTCGTACTGGAAGCAACATTCTGAGTCGGCAGGGCAGCCTGACCATAATCCTGGTTCCATTTAAGAACCATGACGTAGGACACGATTGCCAGGGCGACGATCAGGATCGTGCGTTTGATATCCATGATTACTCGGCCATCGAAGAAGAACGGGAGGTAGGGACAGGTGGAACCGGGTCATAACCACCGGGATTCCACGGATGACAGCGACCTAAACGACGAAAGGTCAGCCAGCCACCGCGCAGAAGGCCATGATTTTCAATGGCTTCATACGCGTAGCAGGAACAACTGGGGTAGAAGCGACAGTGGCTGGCCATTAAAGGACTAATGGCATAGCGATAAAACTGGATCGGAACGAGGGCCAGTTTACGCATCGGTACTGTCTACCCCTACAGTTTCGGTTTTGACTGCCGGAACGGGCTTGTTGCGTGCCAGACGCTTCCAGAGTTTGCCGAAATGCTGAATCAATTCGGGGTTTTCTACATCACCCAAACCTTTGCGCGCGACGATAACGATGTCCCAGCCGACCAGTGAATCCTGGTGCAGACGGAACGATTCGCGCATCAGACGTTTGAGGCGATTGCGCTCAACGGAGAGCTTTACGCTCTTTTTCCCGATAACCAGCCCGAGACGGGGGTGATCAAGATCGTTGTTGCGTGCAAGGAGCAGGAGATTTTTCCCCGGAACCTTGCCGGTAGGGGAGTCAAAGACTGCCTTGAAATGCCGGGGGGTAAGCAGACGCTTTTCCCGACTGAAGTCCTGACTCACCTCCAGTACCGGATTATCAAACTGCCAGACGCGCACGACCTTTGGCGCGACGACGCGACAGGACTGCGCGGCCGTTCTTGGTAGCCATGCGAGCACGGAAACCGTGGGTACGAGCGCGTTTGATAGTGCTTGGTTGGAAAGTACGTTTCATGTCGTGTTACCTGGTTCGTCCACAACGGGCCGGAATGGCCCCCGTTTTAAGAGACCGGGGATTCTAGAGAAAGCAAGCCTTCAGGTCAATTTCCAACCAGCGTTTCCTTATAAATAGATCCGGGCAGGGTTTAAGCTCGAAAGCCTGTCAGCCAGATATAGAAATAAAGAAGGGAATTATTTAAAGCTTTTCTGTAAAGCTTGTAAAAGCTAGACACGCCATCTTCTGTGGATAACTGCTATCAGGCCTTATTTTGTGTGGTGTACAGAGAATGACAACTACAGTGGAAAACAGTGTTCAGCCTGTGCTGCGCTATCGGATAAGCTGTGCGTGAAATGGCCTGTTATCCACAGGCTGGTTATCCACCGGGTTTAGCCCCCAGTTGTCCAGTGCCCTCAGAGGCGTTTATCCACAGGGCTTATTCACATGCCGTTGGTCGCCTTTTAATGCGTTAACGCGTTGATAAATGATGGTGACGAACCTACCTGCATGTGGATAAGTGAATCGCTCGCCGCTACAATGGCCGCTTGTTTTTGCCTCACCGGCTTTCAACTTAGGGGATATCCGTGTCAGTGGAACTTTGGCAGCAGTGCGTGGAGCTTTTGCGCGAAGAGCTGCCTGCCCAACAATTCAACACCTGGATCCGTCCACTACAGGTCGAAGCCGAAGGCGACGAGTTGCGCGTCTACGCACCGAATCGTTTCGTGCTGGACTGGGTCAACGAAAAGTACCTGGGCCGCGTCCTTGAATTGCTGGATGAGCACGGCAATGGCTCGACGCCGGCGCTGTCCTTGTTAATAGGCAGCAAACGCAGCTCGGCACCTCGTGCCGCACCCAATGCGCCATTGGCGGCCGCGCAGGTTGCTCAGGCGCAGGCCAATAATGTGCCAGCGAGCAATTCGGCACCGACGCCAGCCCCTGCTCCGGCCAAACGTTCCACACAGAAGGCCGCTGAAGTCAGCGAAGAACCTTCCCGCGACAGCTTCGACCCGATGGCCGGCGCCGCTTCGCAGCAGGCCCCGGTTCGCGCGGAGCAGCGCACCGTGCAGGTTGAAGGTGCGCTCAAGCACACCAGTTACCTGAATCGCACGTTCACCTTCGAAAACTTCGTCGAAGGTAAATCCAACCAGCTCGCCCGTGCGGCGGCCTGGCAGGTGGCGGACAATCCCAAGCACGGCTACAACCCGCTGTTCCTTTATGGCGGCGTCGGTCTGGGTAAAACTCACTTGATGCACGCGGTGGGCAACCATCTATTAAAGAAGAATCCGAATGCCAAGGTTGTGTACCTGCATTCCGAGCGCTTCGTGGCCGACATGGTCAAGGCGTTGCAACTGAACGCCATCAACGAATTCAAGCGTTTCTACCGTTCGGTGGACGCCTTGCTGATCGACGATATTCAGTTCTTCGCTCGCAAGGAGCGTTCCCAGGAAGAGTTTTTCCACACCTTCAACGCGTTGCTTGAAGGTGGTCAGCAGGTCATTCTCACCAGTGACCGCTACCCGAAAGAAATCGAAGGCCTTGAAGAACGCCTCAAATCCCGCTTCGGTTGGGGCCTGACGGTTGCGGTCGAGCCGCCGGAACTGGAAACCCGCGTGGCGATCCTGATGAAGAAGGCCGATCAGGCCAAAGTCGAGTTGCCGCATGACGCCGCGTTCTTCATTGCCCAGCGCATTCGCTCCAACGTCCGTGAGCTGGAAGGTGCGCTGAAACGCGTAATCGCCCACTCGCACTTCATGGGCCGCGACATCACCATCGAGCTGATCCGCGAATCTCTGAAAGACTTGCTGGCGTTGCAGGACAAACTGGTCTCTGTGGATAACATTCAGCGCACCGTCGCCGAGTATTACAAGATCAAGATTTCCGACTTGCTGTCCAAGCGCCGTTCGCGCTCGGTGGCTCGTCCGCGTCAGGTGGCCATGGCGTTGTCCAAGGAACTGACCAACCACAGCCTGCCGGAAATCGGCGATGTGTTTGGCGGTCGCGACCACACCACCGTGTTGCACGCCTGCCGCAAGATCAACGAACTTAAGGAATCCGACGCGGACATCCGCGAGGACTACAAGAACCTGCTGCGTACACTGACCACTTGATGAACACCAGCGCAGCTTATTAAGGCAAGGGACTAGACCATGCATTTCACCATTCAACGCGAAGCCCTGTTGAAACCCCTGCAACTGGTCGCAGGCGTCGTCGAGCGCCGACAGACCTTGCCGGTACTGTCCAACGTGCTGTTGGTCGTCGAAGGCCAGCAACTGTCGCTGACCGGTACCGACCTGGAAGTCGAGCTGGTCGGTCGTGTGCAACTCGAAGAGCCGGCCGAAACGGGCTCCATCACCGTGCCGGCGCGCAAGCTGATGGACATCTGCAAAAGCCTGCCCAACGACGCGCTGATCGATATCAAGGTCGACGAGCAGAAACTGGTGGTGAAGGCCGGCCGCAGCCGCTTCACCCTGTCGACCCTGCCGGCCAACGATTTCCCGACTGTTGAAGAAGGCCCGGGCTCGCTGACCTGCAGCCTGGAGCAGAGCAAACTGCGTCGCTTGATCGAACGCACCAGCTTCGCCATGGCCCAGCAGGACGTGCGTTATTACCTCAACGGCATGTTGCTGGAAGTTTCCGCTGGTGTGATCCGCGCCGTGGCCACCGACGGTCACCGTTTGGCGATGTGCTCGATGCAGGCCGATATCGGTCAGCCGGATCGTCATCAGGTGATCGTACCGCGCAAAGGTATTCTCGAACTGGCGCGTCTGCTCACCGAGCCGGACGGCAATGTCAGCATCGTCCTCGGTCAGCATCACATCCGCGCCACCACCGGCGAGTTCACTTTCACCTCGAAACTGGTCGACGGTAAATTTCCGGATTACGAGCGCGTGCTGCCGAAAGGTGGCGACAAACTGGTACTCGGCGATCGTCAGGCATTGCGTGAAGCCTTCAGCCGTACCGCGATTCTTTCCAACGAGAAGTACCGCGGTATCCGTCTGCAACTGGCCAGCGGTCAGTTGAAGATCCAGGCCAATAACCCGGAGCAGGAAGAAGCGGAAGAAGAAGTGGGCGTTGAATACAACGGCGGCTCGCTGGAGATCGGTTTCAACGTCAGCTATCTGCTCGACGTGCTGGGCGTGATGACCACCGAGCAGGTTCGCCTGATCCTGTCCGACTCCAACAGCAGTGCGCTGGTGCAAGAGTCCGACAATGACGACTCGGCTTACGTTGTCATGCCGATGCGTCTGTAATCAGCTGATCCTGAATGTCGTTAAGTCGTGTTTCGGTCACCGCGGTGCGCAATCTGCACCCGGTGACCTTCTCCCCCTCCCCCCGCATCAACATTCTTTACGGCGCCAACGGCAGCGGCAAAACCAGTGTTCTGGAAGCCATTCATCTGCTGGGGCTTGCCCGTTCGTTTCGCAGCACGCGGCTGTTGCCGGTCATTCAGTACGAACAGCTCGCCTGTACTGTATTTGGTCAGGTTGAGCTGGCTGAAGGCGGGCACAGTGCGCTGGGGATTTCTCGCGACCGTCAGGGCGAGTTCCAGATTCGCATCGATGGCCAGAACGCCCGTAGCGCTGCGCAGCTGGCGGAGATCCTGCCGTTGCAGTTGATCAATCCCGACAGCTTCCGTCTGCTGGAAGGCGCGCCGAAGATTCGCCGGCAGTTTCTCGACTGGGGTGTGTTCCACGTTGAACCGCGTTTCATGGCCACTTGGCAGCGTTTGCAGAAGGCGCTGCGCCAGAGAAACTCCTGGCTGCGGCATGGTACACTTGACGCCGTTTCGCAAGCGGTTTGGGACAGGGAACTGTGCCAGGCCAGCGCTGAAATCGATGAATACCGCCGCGCTTACATCACAGCCTTGAAACCGGTCTTCGAACAGACCTTGAGCGAACTGGTTGAGCTCGAGGGTTTGACGCTCAGCTATTACCGAGGCTGGGACAAGGACCGCGAATTGAGCGCCGTACTCGCCGGTTCCGTGCAACGGGACCAGCAGATTGGGCACACCCAGGCCGGACCGCAACGAGCTGATTTGCGTCTCAGATTGGGCGCACACAATGCCGCGGACATCCTGTCCCGGGGTCAGCAGAAGCTTGTGGTCTGTGCACTACGGATTGCCCAAGGGCACCTGGTCAGCCAGGCCCGCCGCGGACAGTGTATTTATCTGGTGGATGACTTGCCGTCCGAGCTGGACGAGAGCCACCGTCGCGCGCTGTGCCGCTTGCTGGAAGACTTACGCTGCCAGGTGTTCATCACCTGTGTAGATCACGAATTACTGAGGGAAGGCTGGCAGACGGAAACGCCAGTCGCTTTGTTCCACGTGGAACAGGGCCGTATCACCCAGACCCACGACCATCGGGAGTGAAGGCATTGAGCGAAGAAAATACGTACGACTCAACGAGCATTAAAGTGCTGAAAGGCCTGGATGCCGTACGCAAACGTCCCGGTATGTACATTGGTGACACCGACGATGGCAGCGGTCTGCACCACATGGTGTTCGAGGTGGTCGACAACTCGATCGACGAAGCCCTCGCCGGCCATTGCGACGACATCAGCATCATCATCCACCCGGACGAGTCCATCACCGTTAAAGACAACGGTCGTGGCATCCCGGTAGACGTGCATAAAGAGGAAGGCGTTTCCGCCGCCGAGGTCATCATGACCGTCCTCCACGCTGGCGGTAAGTTCGACGACAACTCCTACAAGGTTTCCGGCGGTCTGCACGGTGTAGGTGTGTCGGTAGTGAACGCACTGTCCGAAGAGCTGGTCCTTACCGTTCGCCGCAGTGGCAAGATCTGGGAACAGACCTACGTCCACGGTGTGCCTCAGGCACCGATGGCCATCGTTGGCGACAGCGAAACCACCGGTACCCAGATCCACTTCAAGGCTTCCAGCGAAACCTTCAAGAACATTCACTTCAGCTGGGACATCCTCGCCAAGCGCATTCGTGAACTGTCCTTCCTCAACTCCGGTGTCGGCATCGTCCTCAAGGACGAGCGCAGCGGCAAGGAAGAGCTGTTCAAGTACGAAGGCGGCCTGCGTGCGTTCGTTGAATACCTGAACACCAACAAGACTGCGGTCAACCAAGTGTTCCACTTCAACATCCAGCGTGAAGACGGGATCGGCGTGGAAATCGCCCTGCAGTGGAACGACAGCTTCAACGAGAACCTGTTGTGCTTCACCAACAACATTCCGCAGCGCGACGGCGGCACCCACCTGGTGGGCTTCCGCTCGGCACTGACGCGTAACCTGAACAACTACATCGAGCAGGAAGGTCTGGCGAAGAAGCACAAAGTCGCCACCACCGGTGACGATGCCCGTGAAGGCCTGACCGCAATCATCTCGGTGAAAGTGCCGGATCCGAAATTCAGCTCGCAGACCAAAGACAAGCTGGTGTCTTCAGAAGTGAAGACTGCGGTCGAGCAGGAGATGGGCAAATACTTCTCCGACTTCCTTCTGGAAAATCCGAACGAAGCCAAGTTGGTGGTCGGCAAAATGATCGACGCCGCCCGCGCCCGTGAAGCCGCGCGCAAGGCCCGTGAGATGACCCGCCGCAAAGGTGCGCTGGACATCGCCGGCCTGCCGGGCAAACTCGCTGACTGCCAGGAAAAAGACCCGGCGCTGTCCGAACTGTACCTGGTGGAGGGTGACTCCGCGGGCGGTTCTGCCAAGCAGGGACGTAACCGCAAGACCCAGGCGATCCTGCCGTTGAAGGGCAAGATCCTCAACGTCGAGAAAGCCCGTTTCGACAAGATGATCTCGTCCCAGGAAGTGGGCACGCTGATCACCGCGCTGGGCTGCGGCATCGGTCGCGAAGAGTACAACATCGACAAGTTGCGCTATCACAACATCATCATCATGACCGATGCTGACGTCGACGGTTCGCACATCCGCACCCTGCTGCTGACCTTCTTCTTCCGTCAGCTGCCGGAGCTGATCGAGCGTGGCTACATCTACATCGCCCAGCCACCGCTGTACAAGGTCAAGAAAGGCAAGCAAGAGCAATACATCAAAGACGACGACGCCATGGAAGAGTACATGACGCAGTCGGCCCTGGAAGATGCAAGCCTGCACCTGAACGAAGAAGCCCCGGGCATTTCCGGTGAAGCGCTGGAACGTCTGGTCAATGACTTCCGCATGGTGATGAAGACGCTCAAGCGTCTGTCGCGCCTGTACCCGCAGGAACTGACCGAGCACTTCATCTACCTGCCGGCCGTCAGCCTCGAAACCCTTGGCGACCACGCAGCGATGCAAGAGTGGCTGGCGCAGTACGAAGTTCGCCTGCGTACCAACGAGAAGTCCGGCCTGGTCTACAAGGCCAGCCTGCGCGAAGACCGTGAACGTGGCGTCTGGCTACCAGAGGTCGAACTGATCTCCCACGGCCTGTCGAACTACGTCACCTTCAACCGCGACTTCTTCGGCAGCAACGACTACAAAACCGTGGTCACCCTGGGCGCGCAACTGAGCACCCTGCTCGACGAAGGCGCGTACATCCAGCGTGGCGAACGCAAGAAAGCCGTTACCGAGTTCAAGGAAGCCCTCGACTGGCTGATGGCCGAAAGCACCAAGCGCCACACCATTCAGCGCTACAAAGGTCTGGGCGAAATGAACCCGGATCAGCTGTGGGAAACCACCATGGACCCAAGCGTGCGGCGCATGCTGAAGGTCACTATCGAAGACGCCATCGGTGCAGACCAGATCTTCAACACCTTGATGGGTGATGCGGTCGAACCTCGCCGAGACTTCATCGAGAGCAACGCACTGGCGGTTTCCAACCTGGATTTCTGATCCTGATTGCTACCCGCTCATGAAAAACCCCGGCCAATGCCGGGGTTTTTTTTGCCTCACTCATTCCCAGTGCCGACACTCTCCAACCGATACCCATACCCATAAATTGTCAGCAACTGCCAACCCCGATCCGCTGTCAGCCCGAGCTTGTTGCGCAATCGGTAGATATGCGTATCCAGCGGCCGCGAGGAAGTTGTCTCCTCGTTCGGCCAGAAGCGCTCGTACAGATAATCCCGCGACAATGGTCGACCCAGGTTGCTGAACAGGCAGCGCGCCAAGCGGTATTCGCGTTCGGTCATGAGGATCGGTTTGCCTTCACGGGTGACGGTCAGTTCCGCATCGTCGAAAGTCAGATCGTGGAACGTCTGTACTTCGCCCGCCGCGCTGCGCGGTTGGCTATGCCGACGCAATACCGCTGCCACCCTCGCCTTCAACTCATTGGGGCGAAACGGCTTGCTGACATAATCGTCGGCCCCGGCATTCAAGGCTTGAACGATATCGCTCTCGCCGTCGCGGCTGGTGAGCATGATTGCAGCGGGTGGCGCCTCCATGTGTTCGCGGGTCCAGCGCAGCAGTGCCAGGCCTGTGAGGTCCGGCAGTTGCCAATCGAGGATCAGCAGGTCAAAAGTCTCCCGACGCAACTGGCGCAACAAGTCTTCGCCGCGCTCGAAGCTGTGCAGTGACCACGGCTGTTCGCCAGCTTCGGCCATTTGCTCCAGGGTTTGCTCGACCCGGCGCAGTTCGGCGGGTTCGTCGTCCAGAATGGCAACGCGCATCGGCGGTGTTCCTTGTCGCTGGGGCTGGGATGTCGACAATAGCGACTCCCCGGCTGCGATGAAAGAAGCAGCCCGTCGTTGGTCGACGTCCGCTATGATTCTTCGGGTCTACGCCTCAGACCTGAGACCTATGAAACCATTCCCACTGCCCTGCCCTGTGCCTCATGCATAACACTCAACGCCGACGTGAAAGTCGTGAGCCGAGCCAGGTCCAGCGTCTGTTCCGCCGGCTGGTGCGCGAGTGGTTGTGGATAAGTCTAGTGCTGTTGCCGCTGACTGCCTTGTTGTCTTATCGCGCCCAGATCAATCTGCACAATCCGTCGCCAGCGCCCGGCGCGCTGTTGTCCGTGGCGATGGTCGCCGGTGTGCTGGGATTATTGCTGTGGCGGCCGCGTTGGGCGCTGTGGGTCACCTTGATCGGCATGGCCTGTGCGCTGATAGCCAGCGCCCTCCTGGCCGAAGTCCGCTACTGGTGGTCGCCAACGCCAGCAGCGCTGGGGATGTTGTTCGGTTACCTGATCTGGAACTGGCGACGCCTGAGCGTGGTGCTGACCTACTTCGGCTGGGAGCTGGCACGTCTGGACAGCGAACCGAAAGTCTTCCCTGAACGCCGCCGGACCCGCTTCACCGGTGCCGACCGTTTGCAGGGCCAGATCATGGCGCTCGAACAAGCCATGAGCCGCACCCGCGACACCCGGCGGTTCATCGCCGACGGCCTGGAATACCTGCCGGTGGCGACGCTGATCAGTGATCCGCAGGGCAAGATCCTGCTGGGCAATCGCAAGGCGCGCGAACTGTTCGAAGATTCGCTGGTGGGCGATGACGTACTCGGGCAACTCGCACGGCTCGGCTATCCGGAATTATCCACAGCGCCGCGACCGCCGCTGGCCACTCTGCCGCTGCTGGAATTTCGCGATCACAAGGAACGCAGTCTGCGCCTGGAAAGAGCGGCGCTGCTGCCGGTCGACGGCGATACGCCGATCGGTTGGCTGCTCAGCCTGACGGATTTGAGTGCCGAGCGTGCGGCCGAGGAGCAACGCGGCGTCCTGCTGCGTTTTCTTTCCCACGACCTGCGGGCGCCGCATTCGGCGATCCTCGCCCTGCTGGATGTGCATCGTCACCAAGCGGGTGCTGATGCGCCGCTGTTCGAGCAGATTGAGCGTCAGGTGCGCCGCGCGCTGGATCTGACTGATGGTTTTGTCTTGTTGGCGCGGGCTGAGTCCGAGACCTATCAGTTCCGCCCGACATTGTTCGCGATGCTGGTATTGGACGTCCTCGATCAGGCCCTGCCTATCGCTCAGCAGAAACGCATCGAGCTTCTCAACGAAGTTGATGAGGAATGTCAGGAGCGGCTGATTCTGGCCGATCAGGGATTACTGACGCGCGCCCTGTTCAACCTGCTGGAAAACGCGATCAAGTACAGCCCGGCAGACAGCACGGTGCAACTGACGGTCAGCTGTGATGGGCAGTGGCTGCGCTGCGAATTGTCCGATCAGGGCAAGGGGATTGCTGCCGATGAATTGCCTGACCTGTTCAGCCAGTATCGGCGTTTCTCCTCCGCCCAAGGCATCGACGGCGTAGGCCTGGGTCTGTCGATGGTCAAAGCCGTGATTGATCATCATGGCGGCACAATCGAGTGTCGCAGCGTGGTCGACGCGGGAACCACATTCCGCATCGATTTGCCGCTGATTTCTGAATGAAAAAGAGGCACAAAAAAACCGGCTATAACGGCCGGTTTTTTTACATCCGAATAAAACTTATGCACGGATTTCGTTCAACTTATCGATTTAGAAATATCGATGAAAATCAATAAGTTAGAAAACGATCACAGACTTTTAAAGCAAAAGCGTACACAGGTTATCCACAAAATTCAGACAGCCAGTTGATCACTCGCGGCCGGTGCCTGTGGCGCCGGTGGCAGCGAGCCCATATCGCGCTGGGTTTTCTCGTTCCACGCCTGCACACGGTCATTCAGATCAGCGATGGCGCGCGGCCCACTGCCTTCGGCATACATCGGTTCGCCGATGACCACGGTGATCACTCCGGCCTGTTTGCCCCAGCCGATTTTTGGCCAGAATTTGCCGGCATTGTGTGCAATCGGCAGCACCGGAAGCGCCGCATTCACCGCCAACGCGCTGCCACTGCGGGAGAACTTCCCAACGGTTCCGTACGGGACTCGTGTCCCTTCCGGAAAGATCAGCACCCAGACGTTGTCCTTGAGCAGCTCGTCGCCTTTGGCCGCGACTTGTTTGAGCGCGGCCTTCGGGTTGTCGCGGTCGATGGCGATCGGGCGCAGCATGGCCATGGCCCAGCCGAAGAACGGCACGTAAAGCAATTCGCGCTTGAGCACTTGGCTCAATGGCGAGAAATAAGCGGAGAGAAAGAACGTCTCCCATGTGCTCTGGTGGTTCGATTGAATCACGCAGGGCCGGTCTGGCACGTTCTCCGCGCCTTTGATTTCGTAGCGGATGCCAAGGAACACCTTGGTCAGCCACAGGGCGCAACGGCACCAGTACACGTTGATGAAACGATAGCGCGCCTTGAAGGACAGAAACGGCGCGATGAAAAAGCTCAGGCTGCACCACAGCAACGCTGTTGTGCCCAGCAGCAGATAGAAAACAAAGATTCTGAAGGCCCGCAGTATCGACATGGCGACGGTTACCGTTACGGGGCAATGCCCCGACTGTTCAAGCGCACTCCCGAGCAATCCCTGGCCAGGAAATTCAGAAGTACTCTAGTTGTGGATAAGTTCTGCGGCAATCGCCGCCAGATCGTCAAAAATCAGGGTGCCAACCGGCAGGGTTTTACCCTGAGTCTTTTCGCCTTTCCCGGTCTTCACCAAAACTGGCTGTGAATCGACGGCTTTGGCGGCCTCCAGGTCACCAAGGCTGTCGCCGACGAACCAGACGTTGGTCAACGGCACCGTGTAATGCTCGGCAATGGCTTTCAGCATTCCCGGTTTCGGTTTGCGGCAATCGCAACCTTCGTCCGGGCCGTGCGGGCAATACACGATCAGACCGACTTCGCCGCCCTGCGCCGCGACCAGCTCGCGCAGGCGCGCGTGCATGGCCTCGAGGGTGGCGAGGTCGTAATAGCCGCGAGCAATGCCCGACTGGTTGGTGGCCACCGCCACCGTCCAGCCGGCCTTGCTCAACTGCGCGATCGCTTCGATCGAGCCGGGCAGCGGAATCCACTCCTCCACCGACTTGATGTAGGCATCGGAGTCGTAATTGATCACGCCGTCACGATCGAGAATCAGCAGTTTCAACAGCAATCCCTCAACCCAGCAGCGAAATGTCGGCAACACCGAGGAACAGGCCACGCAGGCGCGCCAGCAGCGCGTAACGGTTGGCCCGCACATTGGCATCGTCGGCATTGACCATCACCGCGTCGAAGAACGCGTCGACCGGCTCGCGCAGTGCCGCCAGGCGTGCCAGCGATTCGTTGTACTGACGCGCCGCGGCCATTGGCTGCACCGCTTGATCCGCTTGCTGGATTGCCGAATACAGCGAGAACTCGTTGGCGTTGTCGAAATACTTGGCTTCGACCACGGTCGGTACCGAGCCTTCGACTTTGCTCAACAGGTTCGATACGCGCTTGTTCACCGCCGCCAGCGCTGCCGCTTGCGGCAGTTTGCGGAAGGCCTGCACCGCCTGCACACGCTGGTCGAAGTCCAGCGCCGAGCCTGGCTTGAGCGCACGTACCGACAGGTAAGTGGCGACGTCGACGCCTTCATCTTCATAACGCGCACGCAGACGGTCGAAGATGAATTCCAGCACGGCTTCGTTGAGGCCGGCAGCCTTGACCTTGCCGCCGAATGCAGTCACGGCGAACGCCACGGCGTCGTTCAGGTCGAGATCGAGTTTCTTTTCGATCAGGATACGCAGCACACCCAAGGCCGCACGGCGCAGGGCATACGGGTCTTTGCTGCCGGTTGGCAGCATGCCGATACCGAAGATGCCGACCAGAGTGTCGAGCTTGTCGGCGATCGCCACGGCTGCACCGGTCAGAGTCGCCGGCAATTCAGCCCCGGCACCGCGTGGCATGTATTGCTCGTTCAGCGCCAGCGCGACGTCCTGTGGCTCGCCGTCATTGAGGGCGTAGTAGTAACCGGCGACACCTTGCATCTCCGGGAACTCGCCGACCATTTCGGTGGCCAGGTCGCACTTCGACAGAAGGCCCGCTCGGGCAGCCCACGAGGCGTTGCCGCCGATGCGCGCGGCGATGTACGCGGCCAGTTTGGAAACGCGCTCGGCCTTGTCGTAGACGCTGCCGAGTTTTTCCTGGAACACCACGTTTTGCAGGCGCAGGTTGAAGTCTTCGAGCTTCTGCTTCTTGTCTTGCTTGAAGAAGAACTCGGCGTCGGTCAGGCGTGGGCGAACCACTTTCTCGTTACCGGCGATGATCTGCTGCGGGTCTTTGCTTTCGATGTTGGCCACGGTAATGAAACGTGGCAGCAACTTGCCGTCGGCATCCAGCAGGCAGAAGTACTTCTGGTTGTCCTGCATGGTGGTGATCAGCGCTTCCTGCGGCACGTCGAGGAAGCGTTCCTCGAACGAGCACACCAGCGGCACCGGCCATTCGACCAGCGCGGTCACTTCGTCAAGCAGCGCCGGTGGCACGATCGCCGTGCCTTCCTGACGGGTGGCCAGCTCTTCGGTGCGCTTGCTGATGATCTCGCGACGCTCGTTGGCATCGGCCAATACGTAAGCGGCACGCAGGTCGGCGAGGTAGCTCGACGGCGAACCGATGCGTACGGCTTGCGGATGGTGGAAACGGTGACCACGGGATTCACGGCCAGCCTTCTGCGCGAGGATCGTGCAATCGATGACCTGATCACCGAGCAGCATCACCAGCCACTGGGTCGGACGCACGAACTCTTCCTTGCGCGCACCCCAACGCATGCGTTTCGGGATCGGCAGGTCGTTCAGCGAATCTTCGACGATGGTCGGCAGCAGGCTCGCAGTCGGCTTGCCGGCGATGTTCTGGCTGTAGCGCAGTTTCGGACCGCTCTGGTCGATTTCGCTCAGCTCGACGCCGCACTTCTTGGCGAAGCCGAGGGCGGCCTGAGTCGGATTGCCGTCAGCGTCGAACGCGGCCTGACGTGGCGGGCCATCGAGGTTGATGCTGCGATCCGGCTGCTGAGTGGCCAGCGCAGTGATCAGCACAGCCAGACGACGTGGCGCGGCATAAACGGTTTTGCTTTCGTAGCTCAGGCCGGCGGCTTGCAGGCCCTTGTCGATACCGGCGAGGAACGCGTCAGCCAAAGTGTTCAGGGCTTTGGGTGGCAGTTCTTCGGTGCCCAGTTCAACCAGAAAATCTTGCGCACTCATTGTGCAGCCTCCAGCTTGGCCAGTACTTCGTCACGCAGGTCCGGGGTCGCCATCGGGAAGCCCAGCTTGGCGCGTGCCAGCAGGTAGGCTTGCGCAACGGAACGCGCCAGGGTGCGCACGCGCAGAATGTATTGCTGACGCGCAGTCACCGAGATCGCCCGGCGCGCATCCAGCAGGTTGAAGGTGTGCGACGCCTTCAGCACCATTTCGTAGCTCGGCAACGGCAGCGGCTGGTCGAGTTCGATCAGGCGCTTGGCCTCGCTTTCATAGAAGTCGAACAGCTCGAAGAGTTTGTCGACATTGGCGTGTTCGAAGTTGTAGGTGGACTGCTCCACTTCGTTCTGGTGGAACACATCGCCGTAGGTGACTTTGCCGAACGGGCCGTCAGCCCAGACCAGGTCGTAGACCGAATCGACGCCTTGCAGATACATCGCCAGCCGCTCGAGACCGTAGGTGATCTCGCCGGTCACCGGGTAGCACTCGATGCCGCCCGCTTGCTGGAAGTAGGTGAACTGGGTGACTTCCATGCCGTTGAGCCAGACTTCCCAGCCCAGACCCCAGGCGCCGAGGGTCGGCGATTCCCAGTTGTCTTCGACGAAGCGGATGTCGTGCACCAGCGGGTCGAGGCCGACATGCTTGAGCGAGCCCAGGTACAGTTCCTGGAAATTGTCCGGGTTCGGCTTGAGCACGACCTGGAACTGGTAGTAGTGCTGCAGACGGTTCGGGTTTTCGCCGTAACGGCCGTCAGTCGGACGGCGGCTTGGCTGCACGTACGCGGCGTTCCAGGTTTCCGGGCCGATGGCGCGCAGGAAGGTCGCGGTGTGGAAAGTGCCGGCGCCTACTTCCATATCGTAGGGCTGAAGTACCACACAACCTTGCTCGGCCCAGTATTGCTGGAGCGCGAGGATCAAGTCTTGGAAGGTACGCACGGCTGGCGTAGGCTGGCTCACGAAATTCACCTGTTTCTTGGGCTGCGATTTAAAGAGCGGGAGTATACCCGATTCGTTGCTGCGCACGCCCCCTGGAGCCTTATGCCACGCTGCTTTTGGTGTACCGAAGATCCGCTGTACATGGCTTATCACGACCAGGAGTGGGGCACGCCGCTGCGCGATGCGCAGGGTTTGTTCGAGTTGCTTTTGCTCGAAGGGTTCCAGGCCGGGTTGTCGTGGATCACTGTGTTGCGCAAACGTGAGCGCTATCGCGAGGTGCTGTTCGGCTTTGACGTGCAGCGCGTGG
This sequence comes from Pseudomonas sp. PS01270, assembly GCF_029959775.1. Classification (NCBI taxonomy): domain Bacteria; kingdom Pseudomonadati; phylum Pseudomonadota; class Gammaproteobacteria; order Pseudomonadales; family Pseudomonadaceae; genus Pseudomonas; species Pseudomonas sp. PS01270. Next base: position 159,053 of record NZ_JASCPT010000002.1, read on the forward strand.
CGCAGATGAGTGACGCCGAAATCGACGAGCTCATGCTCGACCCGGGCATCATCCGCAATCGCCTGAAACTCAACGCCGCCCGGCGCAATGCCCAGGCGTGGCTGGCGCTGGAGGATCCGGTGGCGTTGCTCTGGTCATTCGTGGGCGACCAACCGATCATCAATCATTTCAAGGATCGCAGCGAAGTCCCGGCGATCACCCCCGAAGCGCTGGCAATGAGCAAAGCGCTGAAAAAAGCCGGGTTCACCTTCGTCGGTCCGACCATTTGCTACGCGCTGATGCAGGCCTCAGGCATGGTCATGGACCACACCCAGGATTGCGACCGCTACGCGCAGCTCGCCAACGCCGGTTAGAATGCCCGCCTCGCGCACAGCACAAAGATCAGGAGTGACCTGTGGAAAAGTTTAAAGGCGCCTTGCTGGTAGGCGCTCTGCGGCTGTTTGCCCTGCTGCCATGGCGAGCCGTGCAGGCCGTGGGTTCGGCGATCGGCTGGATCATGTGGAAAACCCCCAACCGTTCCCGCGACGTGGTGCGGATCAACCTCGCCAAGTGTTTTCCACAGATGGATGCGGCCGAACGTGAGCGCCTGGTCGGGCAGAGTCTGAAGGACATCGGCAAGTCGCTGACCGAAAGCGCTTGCGCGTGGATCTGGCCGGCGCAGCGCTCGATCGATCTGGTCCGCGAAGTCGAAGGCCTCGATGTGTTGAAAGACGCGCTGGCCTCGGGCAAAGGCGTGGTCGGCATCACCAGCCACCTCGGCAACTGGGAAGTGCTCAACCACTTCTATTGCAGCCAGTGCAAACCGATCATTTTCTACCGTCCGCCGAAGCTCAAGGCAGTGGATGAATTGCTGCGCAAACAGCGTGTGCAGTTGGGCAACAAGGTTGCGGCGTCGACCAAGGAAGGCATTCTCAGCGTCATCAAGGAAGTGCGTAAGGGTGGTGCCGTGGGCATCCCCGCCGACCCGGAACCGGCCGAATCCGCAGGGATTTTCGTGCCGTTCTTTGCCACTCAGGCACTGACCAGCAAATTCGTGCCGAACATGCTGGCCGGCGGCAAAGCGGTCGGTGTGTTCCTGCATGCCCTGCGCCTGCCTGACGGCTCGGGCTACAAAGTCATTCTCGAAGCCGCGCCCGAAGCCATGTACAGCACCGATACCGCAGAGTCCTGCGCGGCGATGAGCAAGGTAGTGGAACGTTATGTTGCGGCGTATCCGAGCCAGTACATGTGGAGCATGAAGCGCTTCAAGAAGCGTCCGCCGGGCGAGGCGCGCTGGTACTGAGCAACTTCGCTTGGATGACGGTCAGTGCAGAAGGCCTCGCCTTGCGCTATCGGTAGCTCAAGGCGCCTGCCGCTCGAGCTTCTTCAGGAACACCGTCATCTCCTTCTCGGCCTGTTTGTCACCGTGGGCGCGGGCCGCTTCCAGGCCCTGTTCCCAGGCCTGGCGCGCAGCGGCGTGATCGCCTAGCGCCAGCTGCGCCTTGCCCAGCAGCTTCCACGCTGCCGAGTATTTCGGATCGAAAGCGACACAACGCTGAAAATGCTCGGCAGCCTTGGCGTTTTCACCCAAGTCCAGATAACCCTTGCCCAGACCGAAGCGCAGAAGCGCGTTATCCACACCCTTGGCGAGCATTTTTTCCAGGGATTCGAGCATTTTATTCAACCTCGCATGATCGTTCCCACGCTCCGCGTGGGAATGCAGCCCGGGACGCTCCGCGTCCCTTCAACAGTCGAACGCGGAGCGTCCGTTGAGGCGTTCCCACGCAGAGCGTGGGAACGATCAGTGGTGGGATCAGAAAAAGCTCAACCCCACATGGAACAGCTTCTCCACATCGCGAATATGCTTTTTATCCACAAGGAACAGAATCACGTGGTCGCCCGCTTCGATCACCGTGTCGTCGTGGGCGATGATCACTTTCTCGTTGCGGATCACCGCGCCGATGGTGGTGCCGGGCGGCAGGCCGATCTTCTCGATCGGCTTGCCGATGACCTTGCTCGATTTCGCATCACCGTGGGCAATCGCCTCGATCGCTTCCGCCGCGCCGCGCCGTAGTGAGTGCACGCTGACGATATCGCCTCGGCGCACGTGGGCGAGCAAGGTGCCGATGGTCGCCAGTTGCGGGCTGATGGCAATATCGATGTCGCCGCCCTGGATCAGGTCGACGTAGGCCGGGTTGTTGATGATCGTCATGACCTTCTTCGCCCCCAGCCGTTTGGCCAGCAGCGACGACATGATGTTGGCTTCGTCATCGTTGGTCAGTGCGAGGAAGATATCGGCGTCGGCGATGTTCTCTTCCAGCAGCAGATCGCGGTCCGAGGCACTGCCCTGCAACACCACGGTGCTGTCGAGGGTATCGGAGAGGTAGCGGCAACGCGCCGGGCTCATCTCGATGATCTTCACCTGATAACGGCTTTCGATGGCCTCGGCCAGGCGCTCGCCGATCTGCCCGCCCCCGGCGATGACAATGCGTTTGTAGGTTTCGTCGAGGCGACGCATTTCGCTCATCACCGCGCGAATGTCCTCACGGGCAGCGATGAAGAACACCTCGTCATCGGCTTCGATCACTGTGTCGCCCTGGGGCAGGATCGGCCGGTCACGGCGGAAGATCGCCGCGACGCGGGTTTCGACGTTCGGCATGTGCTCACGCAACTGGCGCAGTTGCTGGCCGACCAGCGGCCCGCCGTAATAGGCGCGCACCGCTACCAGTTGCGCCGCGCCTTCGGCGAAGTCGATCACCTGCAAGGCGCCGGGGTGCTGGATCAGGCGCTTGATGTAGTTGGTCACGACCTGCTCGGGGCTGATCAGCACGTCCACCGGAATCGCTTCGTTCTGGAACAGCTGTTCCTCGCGATTGAGGTACGACGCTTCGCGCACCCGGGCGATTTTGGTCGGCGTGTGGAACAGCGTGTGGGCGACCTGGCAGGCGACCATGTTGGTCTCGTCGCTGTTGGTCACCGCTACCAGCATGTCGGCGTCGTCGGCACCGGCCTGACGCAGCACCGAGGGCAGCGAGCCCCGGCCCTGCACGGTGCGGATGTCGAGGCGGTCGCCGAGGTCGCGCAGGCGCTCGCCATCGGTGTCGACCACAGTGATGTCGTTGGCCTCGCTGGCCAAATGTTCGGCCAGCGAACCGCCGACCTGTCCCGCACCGAGGATGATGATTTTCATCCAGTCACTCCATGAATCCGTTTAGCCGCGCGCAGCGGCGATCTTGATCAGCTTGGCGTAGTAGAACCCGTCATGCCCGCCCTCTTGGGCCAGCAACTGGCGACCATGGGGCTGTTTGATGCCAGCCGCTGTGGCCAGGTCCAGTTCACGGGCACCGGGGGTGCGCTCGAGAAACGCAGCGATGACTTCGGTGTTTTCGGTCGGCAGCGTCGAGCACGTGGCGTAGAGCAGGATGCCGCCGACCTCGAGGGTTTTCCACATGGCGTCGAGCAGTTCGCCTTGCAGTTGCGCGAGGGCGACGATGTCGTCGGGCTGGCGGGTCAGCTTGATGTCCGGATGACGGCGGATCACCCCGGTGGCCGAGCATGGAGCGTCGAGGAGGATGCGCTGGAACGGTTTGCCGTCCCACCATTTGTCGATCTCGCGACCGTCGGCGGCGATCAGTTCAGCGTCGAGGCCGAGGCGCTCGAGGTTTTCCTTCACCCGCACCAGACGCTTGGCTTCCAGATCCACCGCCACCACCCCGGCCAGCGCCGGTTCGGCTTCAAGGATGTGGCAGGTCTTGCCGCCAGGGGCGCAGCAGGCGTCGAGCACCCGCTGCCCCGGCGCCAGATCAAGCAGGTCGGCGGCCAGTTGCGCGGCTTCGTCCTGCACGCTGATCCAGCCTTCGGTGAAACCCGGCAGGCTGCGCACATCGGCGGCGGTTTCAAGGACGATGCCGTCGCGGCTGTACACGCACGGCGTCGCGGCGATCCCGGCGTCGCCCAGCAGCGCGAGATAAGCATCACGGCTGTGATGACGGCGGTTGACCCGCAGGATCATCGGCGGATGCGCGTTATTCGCTGCGCAGATCGCTTCCCACTGCTCGGGCCAGAAGGCCTTCAGGGATTTTTGCAGCCAGCGCGGGTGAGCTGTGCGCACCACCGGGTCGCGTTCAAGTTCGGCGAAGATCGTCTCGCTTTCGCGCTGGGCATTGCGCAGCACGGCGTTGAGCAGGCCTTTGGCCCAAGGCTTTTTCAGCTTGTCGGCACACCCGACGGTTTCACCGATGGCGGCGTGCGCCGGCACGCGGGTGTAGAGCAGTTGATACAGACCAACCAGCAGCAGCGCCTCGACATCGGCGTCGGCGGTTTTGAATGGTTTCTGCAGGAGTTTTTCCGCCAGTGCCGACAGGCGTGGCTGCCAGCGTGCAGTGCCGAAGGCCAGATCCTGAGTGAAACCGCGATCGCGATCCTCGACCTTGTCCAGTTGCGTCGGCAGGGAGCTGTTCAGCGAGGCTTTGCCGCTGAGTACGGCAGCGAGTGCCTTGGCGGCGGCCAGACGTGGATTCATTGTGAGTCCACCGCTGCGCCGAGGACGCTGCCAACGGCGAATTTCTCGCGGCGGCTGTTGAACAGGTCGCTGAAGTTCAGCGCCTTGCCGCCGGGCAATTGCAGGCGGGTCAGACACAGCGCTTGTGCACCGCAGGCGACAATCAGGCCGTCCTTGCTGGCGCTGAGGATTTCACCCGGAGCGCCAGTGCCTTCGGCCACGGTCGCGGCCAGCACTTTCAATGCTTCGCCATTGAGCGTGCTGTGGGTGATCGGCCATGGATTGAAGGCGCGGACCAGACGTTCCAGCTCCACCGCCGGACGGTTCCAGTCGATGCGTGCTTCGTCTTTGTTCAGTTTGTGTGCGTAGGTTGCGAGTTCGTCGTTCTGCACCTCACCTTGCAGGGTGCCGGCAGCCAGACCGGCAATCGCCTGCACCACAGCGGGCGGCCCCATCTCGGCGAGGCGATCATGCAGGGTGCCGCCAGTGTCTTGCGCGCTGATCGGCGTGACGACCTTGAGCAGCATCGGCCCGGTGTCGAGACCGGCTTCCATGCGCATCACGGTCACGCCGCTTTCGGCATCGCCGTGTTCGACCGCGCGCTGGATCGGCGCCGCACCGCGCCAGCGCGGCAGCAACGACGCATGGCTGTTGATGCAACCCAGACGCGGAATATCCAGCACCGCTTGCGGCAGGATCAAACCGTAGGCGACCACCACCATCAGATCAGGCTTCAGCGTGGCAAGCTCTGCCTGAGCCTCGGCATTGCGCAAGGTCGGCGGCTGCAACACCTGGATATTATTTTCCAGGGCCAGTTGTTTGACCGGGGTCGGCATGAGTTTTTGCCCACGGCCGGCCGGGCGATCCGGCTGGGTGTAGACCGCGACGATCTCGTATGGGCTGCTCAGCAGGGCCTTGAGGTGTTCGGCGGCGAATTCCGGGGTACCGGCAAAAACAATGCGCAGTGGCTCAGTCATGAAGGGCGTCTCATAAAAAGAAAAAGGCTTGCCGCAGCAAGCCTTTGAAGAGGGGCATCAAGCGTTCTGGCGGTGCAGCTTTTCCAGCTTCTTCTTGATCCGGTCGCGTTTGAGCGTGGACAGGTAATCGACGAACAATTTGCCGTTGAGGTGGTCGCATTCGTGCTGGATGCACACCGCGAGCAGACCTTCGGCGATCAGCTCATAGGGCTTGCCGTCGCGGTCCAGCGCTTTGATTTTGACCTTCTGCGGGCGGTCGACGTTTTCGTAGAAGCCCGGTACCGAGAGGCAGCCTTCCTGGTACTGGTCCATCTCGTCGGTCAGCGGTTCGAACTCGGGGTTGATGAACACCCGTGGCTCGGTACGGTCTTCGGACAGGTCCATCACGACGATACGTTTGTGCACGTTGACCTGGGTCGCGGCGAGGCCGATGCCCGGCGCTTCATACATTGTTTCAAACATGTCGTCGACCAACTGACGCACTTCGTCGTCCACTACAGCCACTGGTTTGGCGATAGTGCGCAGACGCGGGTCCGGAAATTCGAGGATGTTTAAAATGGCCATAGGCTTCGATTGCTGCACACGTTGAGTAAAGTCGGGTCGATGGCCTGGCGGGTCCGAAGATGCAGGCTACCGTTGTGAAGCGTAGCTTCTGAAATACAGAAGCGAGCCACGGGGGCTCTGACGATTCACGCGAACGCACATGATAAAGGGATTCACTGCATGAGGAAAACACTACTCGCCCTGCTGCTTCTGGCTTCGGCCGGCGCCGCGCAAGGGCAAGTGCAACTCAAGGATGGTTTTCCACAGCAATACACGGTGGTTTCCGGGGACACGCTCTGGGACATTTCCGGCAAATACCTGCGCGAGCCCTGGCAATGGCCACAATTGTGGCGGGCCAACCCGCAGATCGAAAACCCCAACCTGATCTATCCCGGCGACACGCTGACCCTCAGCTACGTCAACGGCCAGCCGCAACTGACCGTCCATCGTGGCGAGTCGCGCGGCACCATCAAGCTCTCGCCACGGATTCGCACCAGCCCGGTGGCCGAGGCGATTCCGAGCATTCCGCTGAAATCGATCAACAGCTTTCTGCTGAGCAACCGTATCGTCGACAAGGCCGAAGACTTCGACAAGGCGCCGTACATCGTCGCCGGCGATGCCGAACGGGTGCTCAGCGGTACCGGTGACCGCATCTTCGCCCGTGGCCATTTCGATCCGGAGCAACCGGTGTACGGCATCTTCCGCCAGGGCAAGGTCTACACCGACCCGCAGACCAAGGAGTTTCTCGGCATCAACGCCGACGATATCGGCGGCGGCGAGATTATTGCCACCGAAGGCGACGTCGCCACCCTCGCCTTGCAACGCACCACCCAGGAAGTGCGCCTCGGTGACCGCTTGTTCGGCGGTGAAGAACGTTCGATCAATTCGACTTTCATGCCCAGCGCGCCGAAGCGTTCCATCGACGGGCTGATCATTGACGTGCCACGCGGCGTAACGCAGATCGGTGTAATGGACGTGGTTACCCTGAACAAAGGCAAACGTGACGGTCTGGCCGAAGGCAATGTTCTGGCGGTGATGAAAACCGGCGAAACCGTGCGCGACCGGATCACCGGCCAGCCGCTGAAAATTCCCGATGAACGCGCCGGCCTGCTGATGGTGTTCCGCACCTACGACAAACTCAGTTACGGCCTGGTCCTCAATGCTTCACGCTCGCTGGCGGTGCTCGACAAGGTGCGAAATCCGTAAGCTTGCTTAACAAGTTACCAACAGAGTTATCCACAGCTTGTTCCGAATGGTTCGGAGCATAGAACGATCAAGGATGATCCATTCATGTTGTCTGTCAGTACGGCCATTTCCCCGGCGGAACTGGAAGCGCGTCTGCGCCTGCACCGCATGCCGGATATCGGCCCCAAGCGTTTTGCCAAATTGCTCGAAGCCTTCGGCTCGGCGTCGAAAGCCCTCAGCGCGCCGGCCAGTGCCTGGCGCTCACTGGGGTTGCCGGCGGCCTGCGCCGAAGCACGGCGTTGTCCAACGGTGCGCGACGGCGCCAGCCACGCAATGCGCTGGCTAGAGCACCCCGACCAACATTTATTGATGTGGGACCAAGCGGATTATCCAGCGTTGCTGGCGCAAATTGCCGATCCGCCGCCGCTGTTATTCGTCGCCGGCGATCCGTCGATTCTGGAAAAACCGCAACTGGCGATGGTCGGCAGCCGCCGCGCTTCCCGCCCGGGCATGGATACGGCGGCGGCGTTTTCTCGCAGTCTGGCCGGGGCCGGTTTTGTCATCAACAGTGGTCTGGCGCTGGGCATCGATGCTGCTGCCCACCAGGCTGCTCTGGATGTTGGCGGCTTGACCGTGGGTGTGCTCGGCACGGGGCTGGAAAATTTTTATCCACAACGCAATAAACGCCTGGCCGAGGCGATGATTGCCTCGGGCAGCGCGGTGCTTTCCGAGTTTCCGCTGGACGCCGGGCCGAGCCCGAGCAACTTCCCCCGGCGCAACCGCATCATCAGCGGGTTGTCCCTCGGCGTACTGGTGGTCGAGGCCAGTGTTGCCAGCGGTTCGTTGATCACCGCGCGGCTGGCAGCCGAACAGGGCCGCGAGGTTTATGCCATTCCGGGCTCGATCCATCACCCCGGCGCGCGCGGTTGTCACCAGTTGATTCGCGACGGGGCGGTGTTGGTGGAGACTATCGAACACATCCTTGAAGCCCTGCGCGGCTGGCAGCAGCCACTGTTATCCACGGCGGCGCCGCAGGCCGATCACCCGTTGCTGGCGCTGTTGCACGCGGCGCCGCACACCAGCGAGGCCCTGGCCGCGAGCTGTGGCTGGGCGTTGCCGAAAGTGCTGGCAACGTTGACCGAGCTGGAAATCGAAGGCCGTGCGGTATGCGAAAACGGTCGCTGGCTGGCGCGGTCGAGCTAGGTTTTACGATGAAGATCGGTAAACTGCGCGAAACCTGTTTGTGGAGAGTTTTTTCATGGTCAACAGTTGGCGTGTGCAACAAGCCGCGCGTGAAGTTCGCGCCGGCGCGGTGATTGCCTATCCAACCGAAGCCGTCTGGGGGCTGGGTTGCGACCCGTGGAACGAAGACGCGGTGGACCGTTTGCTGGCGATCAAGAATCGCTCGGTGAGCAAAGGGCTGATCCTGGTCGCCGACAATATCCGCCAGTTCGATTTCCTCTTCGAGGACTTCCCGCAGGACTGGATCGACCGCATGGCCAGCACCTGGCCGGGGCCGAACACCTGGCTGGTGCCGCATCAGAACCTGTTGCCGGAATGGGTCACAGGCGTGCATGACACCGTGGCGCTGCGGGTCAGCGATCACCCGCAGGTGCGCGACCTGTGCTCGCTGGTCGGGCCATTGATTTCCACATCGGCCAACCCCCAGGGGCGACCGCCGGCGCGCACGCGTTTGCGCATCGAGCAGTATTTCCGTGGGCAGGTCGATCTGGTGCTCGGCGGGAGCCTTGGCGGGCGCAAGAATCCCAGCGTGATCCGCGACCTCGCCACCGGTAACGTCGTTCGTCCTGACTGACGCCATTCTTTTTATTTTTTTGCGGACTCCTCGGCGTCGCCGAGGAGTTCTGCGCATGCCCGCAGTTTATTCCTGCATTCGTTCAGAACTTATCCGTTGCCATTGTTCTTGCATGCGTCAGACGAATCTTTGAGTCTGAAATATCTGTAAGTTTTCCCACGTGATTATCAGAACGCGTGCAGTGGCGAGATTTCCAAAAGCATCCATTCTTTCAATGTGCTTGAAGCAACTTCGAAATATTAATGGCTGCGGAGAAGTAATGGATATTACGGATTTACACCTCAAGGATTATCTGCAGGGCTTTCAGGAGACACTCAAGAATCAACAGGCCGACTATCGTGTAGCCATTCTTGAGGCAGGATCGGATGCCGGGGAATTTGAACGCTTCATCAATCGACAGTTTCGCCTGCGATTGCAGCATTACATGCTCACCTCCAGAGCCCGGGCGCTGGAAACCCGACTGGCGATCACCTCACGCAGCACCCACTTTCTGTTGTATCAGCGTGATCAGCTTATTGCGGTGCTGCGGGCAACCCCGGCGCCCTTCGAATGGGCTTCACTGGCGCAGCATCATGTGTCTCCCACTGTGGCATTGGCGCGCCACGTCGAGTTCAGCCGTCTGATCACCCATTCCCAGCAGCACCGGCCGGTGTCGATCAATGGCCTGCTCGCCACCGCCGCCGAATGGGCGATCGATCGCGGATATCAGGGGGTGACGGCCTTGTGCAGATCGCCACAGCGACAACTGTTTCAGCGTTTCGGCCTGACACCTATTGCTTCGCACGCCATGCATATCGAGCAGCGCGCCCGGGGCGATTATTGGCTGATGTCTGCCGAGTGGCGACAAATCCTCATGGCCCTGGATCAGCCTGTGAACATGAACGTGCATCAGCCGGAGTATCGTGATGTCTATCACCGTCAGTATTGATCCGCCAGTGATTGAAGAATGGGCTGAGAAATGGCTCGTATATGAATCGAAGAAATTGCGCAGGAAGTTTGCCGGTCGTAGGCCAGCGGCGAAGAAACTTCACCGCAAGATGTACTTGATATAGCCGCAAGATGCTCGGCGAACTCATGGAGGAGTTCACCGAGTATCAACTTGAAGCGTTATGGCAGCAGAATCGTGGAACCGGTCGTGCGCCGTGCCGACAGTTCAGTTTGTGCTTTCGCCGCATCAGCCAGTGCATGGCGCTGGCTGATGTCGACCTTCAGTTTGCCACTGATGATCATCTCGAACAGCTCGTCGGCCATGCGCTGCAGGTTCTCGGCGTTGTTGGCGTAGGTCGCCAGCGTAGGCCGGGTGACGTACAACGAGCCCTTCGCGGCAAGAATGCCCAGATTGACGCCGTCGACTGCGCCCGAAGCATTGCCGAAACTCACGACCAGGCCCCGAGGTGCGACGCTGTCCAGGGATGTGAGCCAAGTGTCCTTGCCGACGCCGTCATACACCACCGGGACTTTCTTGCCGTCAGTCAGCGCCAGCACGCGCTCGGCAACGTTTTCATGGCTGTAGTCGATGGTGGCCCAAGCGCCGTTGGCTTTGGCCAGCTCGGCTTTCTCCTTCGAGCTGACGGTGCCGATCAGCTTCACGCCCAGCGCTTTGGCCCATTGGCAGGCCAGCGAGCCGACGCCACCGGCTGCGGCGTGGAACAGAATGGTTTCGCCGCCCTGCAGTTGGTAGGTCTGGCGCAGCAGGTATTGCACGGTCAGGCCCTTGAGCATGACGCCGGCGGCAGTTTCGAAACTGATTTCATCGGGCAGGTGCACCAGATTGTCCTGCGGCAGCACATGCAGCTGGCTGTAGGCGCCGAGCGGGCCGCTGCCGTATGCCACACGATCGCCGACCTTGAAACGGGTGACGTCGCTGCCCACCGCTTCGACGATGCCGGCGCCTTCTGAGCCCAGGCCGGACGGCAACGCGGGCGGCGCATAGAGGCCGCTGCGGTAATAGGTATCGATGAAGTTCAGGCCGATCGCCTGATTGGCCACGCGCACCTGATTCGGCCCGGGTGCAGCGGGTTCGTCGTCAACATATTCGAGCACTTCTGGACCGCCGTGGGCGCGGAACTGGATACGCTTTGCCATCTGCCTGCTCTCCTTGGGTCGATGTTAAGCCCTCTATCCAACTCCCCTGCTTGATCTTCGTCAACTGCGGCGCGCCGGCCTGCGATGGTATGCTACGCGCCCATTTGCGCCGCCCGCCTGCCGGGGCGCCGCCCGATTCAAGGTGAAGCCATGACGACCCGCACCGACGCCGTAAAGGCCTATCTGCTCGATCTGCAAGACCGCATCTGCGCTGCACTGGAAACCGAAGACGGCGGCAAATGCTTCGTCGAAGACGCCTGGACCCGGCCGGCGGGCGGTGGCGGGCGCACCCGCGTGCTGGAAAACGGCACGCTGATCGAAAAGGGCGGGGTCAACTTTTCCCACGTGTTCGGCAGCGGCCTGCCGCCCTCGGCCAGTGCCCATCGGCCGGAACTGGCCGGGCGTGGCTTCGAGGCGCTCGGCGTGTCGCTGGTGATCCACCCGCACAACCCGCATGTGCCGACCTCTCACGCCAACGTGCGTTTTTTCATTGCTGAAAAAGAAGGCGAAGAACCGGTCTGGTGGTTTGGCGGCGGTTTCGACCTGACCCCGTATTACGGCGTTGAGGAAGATTGCATTCATTGGCACCGCGTCGCCGAGCAAGCCTGTGCGCCGTTCGGTGCGGACGTCTATCCGCGTTACAAGGCCTGGTGCGACACCTATTTCCATATCAAGCATCGTCATGAGCCACGTGGCATTGGCGGTCTGTTCTTCGACGATCTGAACGAGTGGGATTTCGACACCAGTTTCGCCTTCATGCGCGCCATCGGCGATGCTTATATCGAGGCCTACCTGCCGATCGTGCAGCGGCGCAAGAATGACGCCTTCACTGCTCAGCAGCGCGAATTCCAGGAATTCCGTCGTGGCCGCTACGTCGAATTCAACCTGGTTTACGACCGTGGCACGCTGTTCGGCTTGCAGTCGGGTGGCCGTACCGAATCGATTCTGATGTCGCTGCCACCGCAAGTGCGTTGGGGCTATGACTGGAAGGCCGAGCCGGGCAGCGCAGAAGCGCTTCTGACCGAGTATTTCCTGCAGGATCGTGACTGGCTGGCCGAGGCCTGAGGACGGGTGATGGATCGTTACGTTGTTTTCGGTAATCCGATCGGCCACAGCAAATCGCCGATGATTCACCAGTTGTTCGCCGAACAGACCGGCCAGCGCCTCCACTACAGCACGCTGCTGGCGCCGCTGGATGATTTTGCCGGCTGCGCCAAGGCGTTCTTTCGCGAAGGGCGCGGCGCCAATGTGACGGTGCCGTTCAAGGAAGACGCTTACCGTCTGGCCAACAGCCTGACCGCCCGCGCGCAGCGCGCCGGTGCGGTGAACACCTTGAGCAAACTGGAAGATGGTTCGCTGCTCGGCGACAACACCGATGGCGCCGGCCTGGTGCGTGATCTGACGGTGAATGCCGGGTTCAGCCTGACCGGTAAGCGCATCCTTTTGCTCGGCGCTGGCGGCGCGGTGCGCGGTGCGCTGGAGCCATTGCTGGCGGAGAAGCCGGCCTCGGTGATCATCGCCAATCGCACGGTGGACAAGGCTGAACTGCTGGCCGAGTTGTTCTGCGACCTCGGGCCGGTGTCGGCCAGTGGTTTCGACTGGCTGCGCGAACCGGTGGACGTGATCATCAACGCCACCTCCGCCAGCCTGACCGGTGACGTGCCGCCGATTGCGCCAAGCCTGATCGAGCCAGGCCAGACGCTGTGCTACGACATGATGTACGGCAAGGAACCGACCGCGTTTTGCCGCTGGGCCACTGAGCACGGCGCGGCGCTGGCGATGGATGGTCTGGGCATGCTCGCCGAGCAGGCGGCGGAGGCGTTCTGGCTGTGGCGTGGCGTACGCCCGGATACCGCGCCGGTACTCGCCGAGCTGCGCCGCCAACTGGCCCTTTAAGCTTTGCTCCCACATTGAAATACGATCAATGTGGGAGCGAGCCTGCTCGCGAATCGCATCACCACCGCGATATCAGATCAATCCTCAAACCTGATTGGGCACTTCTCCGCCCCCTCCAGCTTCCTCAACTCCTCCACCACCGGCGACCGCGCCCGGCGCAGGGTCAGGCTGCGACCCTGGCCCAGCAGGCGTCGCGCTTCCTGGTGCAGCATCTCCACCCCCGAATAATCGATGAAGTTGATCTGCTGCGCCTCGATCACCACCCGCGCGCCATGCAGGCGTTGCAGGCGCACTTGCAGGTAATGGCTGGCGCCGAAAAAGATCGAACCACCCACGCGCAACACATCGTCGTCACCGTCGCGCCAATGCTGCACCCGTGGTTGCGAGGTGCGCTTGAGGTAGAAAAACAGCGACGCCAGCACCCCGGCGTAGATCGCCGTCTGCAATTCCAGCAGCAAGGTCGCAAGACAGGTCAGGGCCATCACCACGAACTCGGCGCGGCTGACCCGCAGCAAAGCGCGAATGCCCCGGTGATCGACCAGACCCCAGGCGATCAACAGGATGCTGCCGGCCATGGCCGGGATCGGAATGTGCGCGATCAGCCCCGCGCCGAACACCGCGAACAGCGCCACCCAGAGCGCCGAAAACACCCCGGCCAGCGGCGAGCAGGCACCCGCCTCATAACTCAATCCCGAGCGGGTAAACGATCCGGCGGACAGCGACCCGGAAAAGAACGCACCGACGATGTTCGACAGACCCTGTGCGCGGACTTCCTGATTGGCGTCGAGCAACTGTTGCGAGCGCGCCGATATCGAACGGGCGATCGACAGACTGGTGACCAGCCCGAGCATGCCCACCGCCACCGCGCTCGGCAGCAGGCGCAGGATCACCTCCAGATCCAGCGGCAAGGCGCTCAGCGGCGGCAGGCGTCCGACGAAAGCGCTGACCAGATGCACATGGCCGAACATCGCCGGCCAGATCCACACCTGCAGACTGGCCAACACCAGCGTGAGCAACAGCGTCGGCCAGCGCGGCAGAAGTTTTTTCAGGGTCACGCCGACGATTACCGTGGCGACGCCGAGCATCAGTGAAGGCTTATCCACAGCCCCCAGATGTCGCAGCAGATCCATCAGGCTGGCGAGCGCTGTGGTGTTGGCCGGCAAATCCAGCCCGAGCAGATTGGGCAATTGCCCGATGGCGATCACCACGGCGGCGCCGAGGGTGAAGCCGAGCACCACCGAATGCGAAACGAAATTCACCAGTGCGCCAAAACGCAGCAAGCCGAGCAACCATTGGAAAATCCCCGCAAGGAACGTCAGCAGCAGGATCAGAGTGATGTAGTCCTCGGACGCCGGCACCGCGAGCGGGCTGACGCTGGCGTACAGGACAATCGAAATCGCCGCCGTCGGGCCGCAGATCAGATGCCATGACGACCCCCACAGGCAGGCGATCAACACCGGGATAATCGCCGCATACAGGCCGTATTCCGGTGGCAGCCCGGCAATCAGTGCGTAGGCAATCGACTGGGGTAAGGCGAGAATCGCACCGCTGAGGCCGACGATCAGGTCCCGCCCGACGCTGGCGCGGGTTTGCCGTGGCAACCAGCTCAGGAAAGGAAAAAGTGAATGGCGGCTGGGGAAGGCCATGGGTCCTCGCGGTTGGGGTTTTGTTCAAGGTTAGCAGGGTGTCAGGTGTAAAAGCCCCTCACCCTAGCCCTCTCCCTGAGGGAGAGGGGACTGACCGAGCTGTTTGTTGAAGATTCACCGACCTGCGATTTCGGCGTTGAACGCAAGTTTTGATTCAACAGCGATCGGCTCCCTTTCCCCCTCGCCCCCTTGGGGGAGAGGGCTGGGGTGAGGGGGCAAAAATCTCCAGCCGAACGCTATTCCAGCAACCCTGAGATCAAAGCTTGGCCTTCACCGCCACCAACGCATCCTTGCCATCCACGGTCTTCACCCCATCCAGCCACTTGTCCAGCACCGCCGGATTGGCCTTGATCCACGCCTTCGCCGCTTCGGCATTGCTGACCTTCTTGTTCACCACCTCGGCCATGATGCTGTTCTCCATGTCCTGAGTGAACGACAGATTGGTCAGCAACTTGCCCACATTCGGGCAGGCCTCGGCGTAGCCCTTGCGGGTCAGGGTGAAAACGTTGCCAGTGTCGCCGAAGTATTTTTCGCCGCCCTTGAGGTAACGCATTTTCAGCTGCACGTTCATCGGGTGTGGCGTCCAGCCGAGGAAGGTGACGAATTTCTGTTTCTTCACCGCCCGCGACACTTCGGCGAGCATCGCCTGTTCGCTGGACTCGATCAGCTTCCACTGGCCCATGTTGAAGTCATTCTTCTTGATGATCTCCTGCAACGAAATGTTCGCCGGCGCGCCTGATCCGATGCCGTAGATCTTCTTGTCGAACTTGTCGGCGAATTTGTTCAGGTCGGCAAAATCATGCACACCCGCCTCCCAGACATAGTCGGGGACGGCGAGAGTGAATTCGGTGCCTTCGAGGTTTTTCGCCAATTGCGTCACATCGCCTGTGGCGACGAACTTGTCATAGAAGCCCTGCTGCGCCGGCATCCAGTTGCCGAGGAACACGTCCACCTGGCCATCCTTCAAGCCGCCGAAGGTGATCGGCACCGCGAGGGTGTCGACCTTGGCCTTGTAGCCCATGCCGTCGAGCAGAAATCCGGTGATGGCATTGGTCGCGGCGATGTCGCTCCAGCCCGGATCGGCCATCTTCACGGTTTCGCAACTTTGCTCGGCGAAGACCGAGGCGCTGCTCAATGCGATCAGGCTAACGGTGACAGCTGTGGATAACTTGCGCATGGACTTCCCCTTAACGTTATTGGTTTTGGCAGGGTTGTGGATAACGGGCCTTGCGCTCCAGATCATCAAGGTCGATGTGGTTGCGCATGTACTGCTGACTGGCATCGACCAGCGGCTGGTGGTCCCAGCTCTTCAGCTTGCCGATGGTTAACGCATCGGCGACGAAACGGCGTCGGCGCTGGCTGGCCAGTACGTCCCGGTGGATCGCCGGAATGTCCCACTTGGCCCGCGCTTCAGCGAGAAAATCGTCGAACAGCTGACGATGTTGCGGCGATTGGCTGAGTTCCTCTTCTTCGCGCGGATCGTTATCCACATCGAAGAGTAGGCACGGGTCGCTTTCGCTGTAGATAAATTTGTAGGCGCCCCGGCGAATCATCATCAGCGGGCTGACAGTGCCTTCGGCCATGTATTCGCCGAACACCTCGTCATGCCCGCCCTGCCCTTGCAGGTGCGGCAGCAAGGAACGGCCGTCCAGTGGCAAGCCCGGCTCAAGCGTGCCACCGGCCAGATCCACGAACGTCGGCAGCAAGTCTGCGGTGGAAACCGCGGCGCTGACCCGGCCCGCCTCGAATTGTCCCGGGGCGCTGATCAGCAGCGGCACTCGCGCGGCCATCTCGAACCAGTGCATTTTGTACCAGAGGCCCTTCTCGCCGAGCATGTCGCCATGGTCACCGGAGAAGACGATGATGGTGTCATCGATCAGCCCGGTTTCCTCAAGGGTTTGCAGCAGTTTGCCGACATTGGCGTCGATATAGCTGCAAGCGCCGAAGTAGGCGCGACGGGCATCGCGGATCTTATCCACAGGCAGCGGCTTGTCCCACAGGTCGTAAACCTTGAGCAGACGTTGCGAGTGCGGATCGAGTTCGTTCTGATTCAAGGCTGTAGGCAACGGAATATCAGCATCGTCATACAGATCCCAGAAAGCCCTGGGAATCGTGTACGGATCGTGCGGGTGGGTCATCGACACAGTCAGGCAGAACGGCTGATCGCCGTCCTCGCGGATGTGATCGAACAGATACTGCTGCGCCTTGAACACCACCTCTTCGTCGAAATCCAGCTGATTGGTGCGCACGCACGGCCCGGCTTGCAGCACCGAAGACATATTGTGATACCAGCTCGGCCGCACGTCCGGCTCGTCCCAGTTCACCGCCCAACCGTAATCGGCCGGGTAGATGTCGCTGGTCAGGCGTTCTTCATAACCGTGCAACTGGTCCGGCCCGCAGAAATGCATCTTGCCCGACAGCGCGGTGCGGTAGCCGAGACGCCGCAGGTAATGCGCGTAAGTTGGAATGTCGGCGGGGAAATCGGCCGCGTTGTCGTAGGCGCCGATCTTGCTCGGCAACTGGCCACTGACCAGGGTGAAGCGCGACGGCGCGCACAGCGGGCTGTTGCAATAGGCAGCATCGAACACCACGCCTTGGGCGGCGAGGCGGGACAGATTCGGCAGTTTGATCGGCGATGGGCCGTAGAACGGCAACATTGGCGCGGCCATTTGATCGGCCATGATGAAAAGAATGTTCTTGCGCTTCATGTGATCGCGGCATTCCATGTTGAATATTTATGCGAGAGTGCTGCGATCGAGCATGGATTCCATGCCTGTTCCGGTAAAGCCCGCGCCGGACAATGACTAGGATAAGTACAGCTTATGTATGACGCCCTCGGTGACCTTTCCCTCGATCTGCTGCGCGCTTTTGAAGCGGCGGCCCGCCATCGCAGTTTTACCGCTGCTGCGGTGGAGCTTGGCACCACGCAGCCGGCGATCAGCCAGCAAATGAAACGTCTGGAAGAGCAGCTCGGTACGCGCCTGTTCGACCGGATTTACCGGGGTATCGAGTTGACAGAGGTTGGCGCCCTACTGTTCGAGCAAGTTACCCTCGGTTTGCAGAATATCGACGCAGGATTGAGCGCAATCAGCACTCAGCAGCAACATGAAGTGCTGCAAGTGGCCACGGATTTCGCTTTCGCCGCCTATTGGCTGATGCCGCGCCTGCACCGCTTCCATGAGGCCAATCCGCACATCGATGTCAGCCTGGTCACCAGCGAGCGCAACCACATGATGCTGCGCACCGACATCGACGTGGCGATCCTGTTTGGAGATGGTCGATTCAAGCAGGGCGAGAGCCACTGGCTGTTCAGCGAAGAGGTGTTCCCGGTGTGCAGTCCGCTGCTGCTCAAGGAGCGTTCATTGCCGTTGCCCGCGCAGGCCCTGCTGGAATTTCCGCTGTTGCATCTGCGTGGGGAAAACAGCAGCAACTGGTTCGACTGGAGTGGCTTGTTTCGTCAATTGGGCCTGACTACGCCGCCAGCGCCGGGGCAATTGCGCTTCGACAATTACACCTTGCTGATTCAAGCGGCGATTGGCGGACAAGGCGTGGCGATTGGCTGGCGGCACCTTGTGGATAACTTGCTGGTGCAGGGTTTGCTGTGCCGGCCGCTGGCAGAAACTACGCTGTCGCGGCTGGGGTATTACGTGGTGTTGCCGCAACGCAAGCGTCGGGGTGCGTTGATTCAGGAATTTGTTGATTGGTTAATGGCGGAACAGGCCAGCAGTGCCGAATCGCTTAACGGTTTGGCCCTGCCCTCGATTGCGGTGTGAAGAGCAAAAGATCGTCCGATCTTTTACGAATCAGAAGCCGCCACAAAATTCACATGCTGCCCCACATGCAGGTTCAACCGCAGTTCATCGGCGATGCCCACCGCGACACGGTTCAGGCGCTCCAGCGGTTCGGCCAGTCCAGGTTCGAGATTGCCGCCGACCTGACAGAAGTGCTCGATGGTCAACCCGGCCACGCCATGCGGCGCATTGACCAGGGTCCAGCGCAGTGAGCTGCTTTGTACCGCCTCGAGGATTTCTTCGGCAGCGTGACGTTGCAGGCGCTCGTCATTTTCCGGCTCGTCGAGCACACCGAAGTTGCCGACCAGAAACAGGCGCGGCACGCTGGCCAGTTGCAAACCTTCGACCAAGGCGTCGACTGCCAGCACTTGTTCCACCGGCCCCAGCGTCACCGAGCGCTCAACGTGGTCGCTGCTGAACGGCAACCCCGGCGCGTCCAGCAGGCAGATCACCGCCGAGCTGCCGGCGACGCTTTGATTGACCCGCTCGGCATCGAACAGATCGCCGGTCTTGGTGCGCAACCCCGGACGCGGCGCGAGTGCGGTGAGATCGTCGAGGATGGCGATGACTTCGTGTTGGCGACGCAGCAATTCAGCCATCAATGCACCGCCCAGGCTGGCCATGGCACCATAAAGCACCACTTTGACCACTGGGGTCTCGGCATTTTTCATGGCTGTTTTCCTTATAGTTGTCCTATATGACCTGTGACGGTGGAAACAGCCAAGGGTTCGAACCGATTGAGAGGCGACACGATGCAAGGGATCAAGGGCTATCACGCCCATGTTTATTTCGACGCGCAAACCATCGACCAGGCGCGGGCCTTGTGCGAACAGGCCGCGCAGTTGTTTGCGCTGAAAATGGGTCGCGTGCACGAACGCCCGGTGGGGCCGCACCCCGACTGGAGCTGCCAACTGGCTTTCGGTCCCGAGCTGATCGGCGAGGTGCTGCCATGGCTGGCGCTCAACCGCAAAGGCCTGGTGGTGTTCCTGCATCCGGACACGGGCGACGACTTGCTCGACCACACCGAACATGCGATCTGGATGGGCGCGGTGCGGCCGCTGGATCTGTCGATTTTTTAACCAGGTGCTTGGACGAACTGATAACGAATATGTCCAGACTGCCAGCCAGCGTTGTCTGTCCGTTCCCTCGCATCGCTTCTCGGCCCGTATTCATTGGCTGTCGCTGCATCCGACCGCCGGTTGACCATTCATTCATCGCTTTCGCTCGCGAAAGGTAGCTGAAAGCTTCCCCGATTAGGATCGCCCCACTCCCGGCAACAGACCGGTTGGCCCAAGCCCTATGTTTTTTCCACAGGCCCGGCCCAATTAACAACAACAATGGTGATTCTGATGTCTTCTGCAACCCGCCGTTTCTCCCGCTTCCTGCTGGTCACTCCGCCCGTACGCCTCGCGCCTCCCGTTCTGCGCTGATCCCGCCCGATCCGCTCATTCCATTAGCCGCGCTACGCCTGGAGTATTCCCATGCTGACTTTCCTTGGCTTCGCCATGGTCATCACGTTCATGTTCCTGATCATGACCAAGCGCCTGTCCGCGCTGATCGCCCTGATCATCATCCCGATCCTGTTCGCGCTGTTCGGTGGTTTCGCACCGAAAATCGGCCCGATGATGCTTGAAGGCATCACCAAACTGGCGCCGACCGGCGTGATGTTGATGTTCGCCATTCTGTATTTCGCCCTGATGATCGACTCCGGCCTGTTCGACCCGGCCGTGCGCAAGATCCTCAAACTGGTCAAGGGCGACCCGTTGAAAGTTTCGGTCGGCACCGCCGTTCTGGCGCTCGTCGTTTCCCTCGATGGTGACGGCGCGACCACTTACATGATCTGTGTGGCCGCCATGCTGCCGCTGTACAGCCGCATCGGCATGAGCCCGCGGATCATGGCCGGTCTGATCATCCTCGCCGGTGGCGTAATGAACATGACCCCGTGGGGCGGCCCGACCGCCCGCGCGGCGAGTGCTCTGCATGTCGATCCGTCGGACATTTTCGTACCGATGATCCCGGCCATGGCCGCCGGTGTCGTGGCGATCCTGGTGATTGCCTACTTCTACGGCAAGCGTGAGCGTGCCCGTCTCGGCGAGCTGCATCTGGTCGGCGACGAGATCGATCACAGTGAAATCAGCGTCTCGCAATTCCCTGACGCACGCCGTCCGAAGCTGATCTGGTTCAACGCCGCACTGACTTTCGGCCTGATGTGCACGCTGATCGGTGGCCTGTTGCCGCTGCCGGTGCTGTTCATGGTGGCGTTCAGTATCGCCATGATCGTCAACTACCCATGCCTGCAAATGCAGAAGGATCGCGTCGCCGCGCATTCCGGCAGCGTGCTGGCAGTGGTCGGGCTGATCTTTGCGGCGGGTATCTTCACCGGTATCCTGTCGGGCACCGGCATGGTCGATGCGATGTCGAAGAGCCTGTTGGCGGTGATTCCGGATTTCCTCGGCCCGTACCTGGCGGTGATCACGGCACTGGTGAGCATGCCGTTCACCTTCTTCATGTCCAACGATGCGTTCTATTACGGTGTATTGCGGGTGCTGACCGAAGCGGCCAGCCACTATGGGATCACTGCGGTGGAAATGGCCCGTGCCTCGATCGTCGGCCAGCCCGTCCACTTGCTGAGCCCGTTGGTGCCGTCGACCTATCTGTTGGTGGCGCTGGCCGGCATCGATTTCGGTGATCACCAGCGTTTCACCCTGAAATGGGCGATCCTGGTGTGCATCTGCATTCTGATTGCTGCACTGCTGTTGGGGACTTTCCCGATGTTCAGCACTCTATAAGCCCAAGACTCACCGTTACGGGTCCTGGCTTCGCGGTTTGAAGCCCGGACCTTTTCCGGTTCAACAATTGCTCAAAGGAATACACATGGATTGGCTGACCAACCCCGAAATCTGGGTTGCCTTCTTTACCCTGACCGCCCTGGAAATCGTCCTCGGTATCGATAACATCATCATGATTTCGATCCTGGTCAGCCGCATGCCGAAACACATGCAGCAGCGCACGCGGATCTTCGGTCTTGGCCTGGCCATGGTCACCCGGATCCTGTTGCTGCTGTCGATTACCTGGGTCATGCGCCTCACCGCCGACCTGTTCGAAGTGTTCGGCCAGGGCATTTCCGGCCGCGACCTGATCCTGTTCTTCGGTGGCCTGTTCCTGCTGTGGAAAAGCTCGCAGGAGATGTACCACGCGCTGGAAGGCGAAGACGAAAGCGACGACGCGCCGTCGGGCAAGGGCGGCAATTTCCTCTACACCATCATCCAGATCGCGATCATCGATATCGTCTTCTCGCTGGACTCGGTGATCACCGCCGTCGGCATGGTTTCCCACGTTCCGGTCATGGTCGCGGCGATCGTCGTGGCAGTGCTGGTGATGATGCTGGCCTCGGGCAAGATCAGCGAATTCATCGACAAGCACCCGTCGCTGAAAATGCTCGCCCTGTCCTTCCTGCTGGTGGTCGGTACCGTGCTGATCGCCGAATCGTTCGACGTGCACGTGCCAAAAGGCTACGTCTACTTCGCCATGGCGTTCTCGCTGGCGGTGGAAGCGATCAACATCAAACTGCGCGGCGCGATGGCCAAGAAGAGACAGCAACAGGATCCGGTGAAACTGCGCAAGGATGTGCCGGGCCAATAACCCGGTAGTCCAGCGGCAACACAAAACCTGTGGGAGCTGGCTTGCCAGCGATAGCGTACGGTCAGCGACTTTAATGTTTGCTGACCTGACGCCATCGCTGGCAAGCCAGCTCCCACAGGTTTTTGTGTTTATGCAGGGGGAACGAGGTTGTCGAGAGCGCGGTCGGCGGCTTGTTTGAGTCTTTGCGCTTCGAGGTCGGGGTGAGGAAGATCGGTGACCAGTGGATCTTCAGGATCAGGCATAACCTGACGCATCGATGCTTGCGCACAATAACTAGCAACCCGGGCTACTAATCCCGACCACTGATGAGCAGTGGCCAGCAAACGATAGAGACCAGCCCCAAAGCGCGGCGTGTACGTAAACACGCTGCGAAATCCATGTTTATCCTCTCTTGGATCAGACACACAACCTGTGGGAGCGAGCCTGCTCGCGAAGGCGTCACATCGGTCGAAAAAAGAGGCTGTCTGACGCACCGCTTTCGCGAGCAGGCTCGCTCCCACAGAGGCATATCGCATCCATTCGAAACGGGCCGAAAAGGTTGACTCACCGACCTTCGCTCGTTAGCGTCCCCGCTCGCCTCAACGACAAACAAGGAACGTTCATGTCTGGAAAACCCGCCGCGCGCGTCACGGACCCGACCACTTGCCCGATTCCCGGTCACGGCACCAACCCGATTGCCAGTGGTTCGGGCGATGTCTTCTTCAACGGCCTCGCCGCCGCTCGCCTCGGCGACACCTGCACCTGCGGCCAAGCCCTGAATGGCGCCTTCTCCGCCACGGTGTTCATCAACGGCAAAAACGCCATGACCCTCGACAGCACGGCCAGCCACGGCGGCGTCGTGGTCGGCGGTTCCGGTAATGTGATCATCGGCAGCTCGCACACCCCTGCTCCGTTCGTTCCACCGTTACCAATCATCGGCCAGCCCTTGGTCGAATTCAAAGCGGTCAGCGCCGGTAACGGTGAGCCCATCGCCGAACAAGGCTACGAAATCGAAACCGCCGAAGGCCGTATCGTCAAAGGCCTGACCAATGCGCAGGGAATGACGCAGAGCGTCACGACCCTGCAGCCCGATCTCGCCGTCGTTCGCTGGACCGCCTGAGCTTCAAGGAAGAAACAATGACCGGACAATGCATCGCTCCAGACGACCTGGACATGAAAAAACTTTGGGACAGCACCTGTGAGCTGCCCGCTTGTAAACGGGAAACCAGCACCGCCGGCCCCAACCCGAAAACCCGCGTAGAAGTCCCGCTGCTGACCTGCAACTGCCTGTGGCGTCGCTTCCAGAAAGAAGCCGAAGACTGGGTCGCCCCCGGCGGCGTCCTCATCGCCGACCCCCAGGCCCGCAACCGCAAAATCAACGCCGCGTACGCGCAATTGTGGCTGGCGGATAACCGTTTTCAGTGGGCGGGGTTGGCGGCGTTTGCTTCGAAGCAGGTGGGGTGTGGGCTGATCCACGCCACCAAACTGCAAACCGCCATCGCTGCACAGAAAGCGGCACAGGAAAAGCTGCGAACCGCACCATCGGAAACTCTGTTCGAAGGCTTTGGGTTCAAGTTCAGCAAGACCAATCCCGAGGCAGAGCAGGAGCTGGCCAAGGCTCGGGCAGCCAATCCGATGCCGACGGAGGACATCACCTTCGGCGACAACCCACGTTCAGTGGTTCAGCAGCAACTGGACTATGTGTATGAGATGTTGGCGCTGGGTAATACGTCGCTGTTTCTCGACGTTTATCCGTTGCACCGGTTTTTTATGGTGCGGGGGTACAAGGAAATGGAGAAGTGTTTGAGAAGCCGGCGTGGCATTGAGAAGGATGTAATGTGGCCGATTGCTGAGAAGGTAGAGTTTGGCCGTGATAATCCTGAGATTTACGCGACCTTCAAAGCCATTGATCAAGGGAACATTTCAGGTAGCGTTGAACAAATGGCGCTCCATGAACAAGTCAACATCCTTCAGCCGGCGATGTACGACGAAACCCACTTTGCCCTGTTGATGCGAGGCACACATGGCGGTGACGTGATTTCTGTTGTGACCGGATTGTTGCCAGGTGCTGCCGAGGAGATCCAGCTTACTCTCGCTAGCCAATGTAAAGCGCCCGACAGTCGAAAAGTCGCGTTTGGCAGCAATCCGCTGGCTAACCTTGCCGATAAGGATCAGCGAATGGAGTTCGTACTGCGCGCTGCCACTCAATTTAACGAACTGCTTAAACAGCCGCCCTCTCGCGCAAAACTTGAGCAATCTATCCGAGAAATTGCAGCTGGCGGGGGGGTTAAGTGATTCATAGACGCAGTTTCTACGTTGCTGCTGCCGCCGTATTGGGAGCTATCGCGCTAACCTTGTATTTCGGAAGAGGTCCGCAACAAATTTCTTTCCACATTGGAAAAACATATGACGATGTCGTGCGCGACTCATCATTTCCTGTGACGGATAAAACTGCCATCTATCCCGGTGATCCACCTCACCCAAGTTCGACTTGGATCAGTAGCCCAGTGGTCATCACATTCGATGACGAACAACACGGGTTCACGTTGCCCGTTACAAAATTCGGTGCGATTGGCTGGTCTGATTTCAAAGCGATCACCCTTTCTACCTCACCAATGCTGGAAACGTTACCTTTCGAGCAAGCAGTGAATCTGCTGGGAGTGCTGCAGCAGACGTTCAAAAAGGCAGGCTGGTCGCCAGAAGCTGTTGAAGGGAATGATTGGCTCAAGACTGAAACTCAAGAAGACAAGGTGCGCCTTCAAGCCAAACTTTTTGACCAGTTGGACGGTGTCATTCTGTTGATTCCGCATAAGTACAGCCTGTTCCTCCACATCAAATGCTACGCACGTTGCGACGAACGAAATCCTGATACGGCCAAATATTTGATTGATGTGGGTTTTGGTGAAGATCACTTCAGTGATTGACCGTTTTCAATCGTCTCAGAGGAAGTCGACGGCTTTGGCAGGTAAGCATTGGCTGTCGATGGGCGCCGCTACGATTTTGCTGGGTGGTGTCATGGCGTGGCCATGGGGCGCCACGACCCTATGCGTTCATATCGGAAAACCTTACGAACAGGTGATCAAATACTCAACCTTCTCGGTTGAAGACAAAACGGCAATCTATCCTGGTGATCCCCATGACCCGACGGATCCCCCTCGTCCCGGCTCTACATGGATCAGCAGCCCGACGATCATTGAGTTCGACGACCCCGTTCATGGTTTCAAACTTCCCCCGACCGTGTTCGGTGCTGTTACTTATGCGAGTCAGAAAGTCTCGACACTGACGACATCGCCGATGACAGAAACCTTGCCGTTTGCAGAAGCTCTGGATCGATTGATTGCTACGCAAAATATCCTCAAATCGCGGGGGTGGAAGATTGAGCCTTTGGAAGACAATGACTGGTTCAACGTTGACTCCGCTGCCAAGCGCGGGCGACTACAGGCCAAACTCTTTGATCAGCCTGTGGGCATTGATTTGTACGTACCGGGAAAGTACAGCTTACTGCTCTTGATCAAGTGCTACGCAAGCTGTGACAGGGAAGATCCGAGGACTGCAAAATATTTGATTGATATTAGTGTGGGTCGGGATCGAAGCGGGGCATGAAAAGTCGCCACAAGCTGATCCTGCACGGTCAAACCCGTAGGAGTGAGCCTGCTCGCGATAGCGGTCTCTCAGACAGCGATGATGTTGAAGCTGATGACCCTATCGCGAGCAGGCTTACTCCTA
The DNA here is from genome assembly GCF_029959775.1 of Pseudomonas sp. PS01270. Taxonomy (NCBI): domain Bacteria; kingdom Pseudomonadati; phylum Pseudomonadota; class Gammaproteobacteria; order Pseudomonadales; family Pseudomonadaceae; genus Pseudomonas; species Pseudomonas sp. PS01270. The sequence goes on from NZ_JASCPT010000002.1 coordinate 184,819, forward strand.
CAGGTATCTGTGTCGGTT